>NZ_LVDJ01000002.1:277926-490421 GCF_007636505.1 Shewanella sp. KCT | reverse complement strand
GTCTCCTCATGGGTCTCGCCTTGGGCGAGGGCATTGACCAGGGCGTTATCGGCCAGGGTGTAGCTCCACTCACCGGTGCTGGCGTTGATGCTGAAGGTACCGTAGTCGCTGACCTGAGGCTCCCCGCTCCAGGTCCAGCTGGCGTTATTATCGACATCATCAGCCGTTAAGATACCGCCGGTGACCAGGGTGCCGGCCACTGGGGTATTGCCATCATTACCATCATCGAAGACGCCGGCTTCTTGTACTGCACCGGTGGCGGCTTCAATGTTCGAGGTGATGATGGGAGTGTCATTAGTACCAGTAATGGTGATGGTTAGCGGCACAAGTACCGAATCGCCGTCGCTATCGGTTAGCAGGTAGTTAAAGGTTTCGGTTATCTGCTGGCCAAGTGCGAGTGATTGTACTGCGCTGGATCCATTGTTGAGTTGATAGCTATAGCTACCATCGGCAAACAGGGTGAGTACGCCGAACTGACCTTGGATGCTATTGGTTTCACCAAGGCTAATTGAGGTGCCTTGGCTGTTAGTGACAGCGGTGACCTCTGCTGAGTCTGCACCTTGTATATCGTTGACCAGTAAGTTGCCTGTTGCCACGGTAGCCGTATCTTCGGAGACGGCGTTGCTGTCGGCGAAACCTTCTGGCTGATCGTCGACAATATTGACCGTAATGGTACCTGTGGCGATGTTGCCTTGATTATCGACCAGCTCTATGTTGAATAGGAGTTGCAGCTGGTCGCCAGCGCTGTGATCGGCTGAGCTATTGAAGGCGTAGTCGTAGGTAAATTGTCCAGACGTGCTGTCAAAGCCGGTGATGGTGAGGATGCCATTTGGCGTGTTGATCACTATGGGACCAGCAAATTGGCCGCCACTAATAATGTTAATGCCATTGATGGTCAGGCTGCTAATACCTGCATCTGCTGCGGTTTGAATACTGTTGGCAAAATTGGTGAGCAGTGCAGAAGGTGAACTACCCTGTGCCAGATTGGCCTCAAATAGCGAGAAGGTTGCTGAAGAGACTGTGGGCGCGCTGGGTTGAAGCTCGGGAATGATCACCTCTTCAACCGTGGTATCTGGCGTCAGTGGGAAACCTGCCGTGTCCCAGCCGGCATCGGCGAGGGTTTCATCACCGGTTCTGCCGACGGAGACGAAGTAAGCATCCCCTTGGTTAGCTGGCGTGCCGGCACCGGCGGCGGTTTCAGGCAGTCCTTGGGTCGGATCTTCACCGGCCAGAATCTGAGCCTGTAGCGCAGCTATTTCGGGATCCAAGGCTACCGGCGTATCGGTTTGCGGCACGGCGTCGCTCTGTTGTCCCTGACTTGTGTCCTGGCTCACCGTTGTATCTTGATTAAGCGTGTCTTGCATCAGGTTGGCTTGGGTCGTTGATGAGCCATCTTCATATTCAAGATTAAACTTAGCATTGGGTGAAAATATAAGTTGCTCCCCGGCATGGATCAGGTCGCCTATTTTTACCTCTCTGATATTTCCTTGTTCATCTTTAACCTTGAGTTCGCCAACAAGGTTAACAACTACTGCATCCTGTGTTGTGATTGAAGCACCCATAATCATTTCTCGCTCTACAAAGAGTAAAATCAAGAGCAAAAGAGTTCTGTTTTGCGCTTGCTATTGGAATGTCCACGTGGTTTATCCCTTTAAGTGTGGTTGGCATTGAATAGCTGTCAAATAGCGGCAATTAAGGGAAAAATAGGGGAAAATAGTGTGTTTTTGTAAAAATACAACTAATTAATTGTTTTAAAGCGGGTTATATGTAAGGTAGTGGGTTGAGGGTATTTTTATAAATAAAAAACCACCAGTAAAGGTGGTTTCTTAGTTGAAAATAGTATAAAAAAGCGTCAAAAAATTGCCGCTTTTCGATAATGTTGGAGGGCCTGGTTCTGTTCACCCAGGTGCTCACAGGCCTCAGCAAGTGCCAGCCAGCGCTGTTTGGTAGGAGATTGTTGGCAGACTTTAGACCACCACTTCTGAGATTCTCTGAACTCCTTGCTCTGATCGAACAGCGCGGCGATGCAGGCCTGGTATTCGGTTTGCTCGCCGAGTTTCTTTTCAAGTTCAAAAAGTTGCTTTCTTGCGTCGAGATCCGCTGGGGTCAGTACCCGAGGCAGGGCGTCGAAGATCGCCTGCGTGGGTTGCTGTTTTGCCTGTTTCATCAGGAGTTTGATCGCCTCATCTCTGCGCTCGAATTTAGCGAGGCCCAGGGCATATTGTGCAATAAACTCGGTTTGCTTACGTTCTGCGCGGGAAAGCCAGTGCCAGGCTTTTTCTAATGCCTGTTCGTTCTGCCCCGCAGCTTGCTTGAGCAGCTCCAGGTTAACCTCCGCGTTCAGCGCTTGATGCTCGCTTTCATCTATGATGCCGCGCTTCTTAACGATGGGAAGTAGCAGCTTGAGGGCCGACCAATCTTCCTGGGCACGATAGAGATCGAGTGCCAAGCCCAATACCGGTGGCTTGCTCTTGCTGGTCGGATTGAGCTCATCCAGCAGGGCGCGTGCCTGGGTAAGTTCCCCCTGTTGTAGCAGGTATCTTACTCGTGTCGTGAGTACCGCCTTGTAGGCCGCAGGATCTTTGGCTGCCTCGTTGAGGTAATGGTCACGGGCGTCATGATCGTTTCTGTGCTGGGCGGCGCGGGCGGCGGCCAACAGGTTTAATGCCGGGATCTCGCCCTTGTCTGCGCCGCGGGCCATAGCCTTTTCGGCGGTCGACCAATCTTCTTCGGCTAAGGCTAAGGCGCCTGTGAGGGTGTGTTTTCTGGCAGCTTTACGACGCCATTTTTCCGGTAGCAGGCGGCTGTTTAGGATCAAGTTTATGCTCCAGACGACCAACATCTCGAGCAATACCAGTCCCACGTAAAACATGACGGCGGCAAAAATGGCAAATACCAGACTGGTTTCAAGCTCATAGTCGCCGATGGCGATATAGATATAGCCTTTTAGCCAGGAGAGATAGGGACTGGCAATTAAACCTATCATGACGATTACCAGGTAGATCAAGGCTCTTATCATAGCGATGTCTCCCGGTCGTTAATCAGGCTGCCGTTGGTCACCAGTTGCTGTAGCAGTGGCGTGGCGGCAAATTGCTCTATGGTTGGCGATTGAATTTCGAGGGTGGCCAGAGCATCCAGTGCGGCCAGGGTCTGCTCGGTCTTGTTGTCGCCGAGATCGAAATACTGGAAGATCCATTTTCTGGATAGTGTCACCGACTGACGGTAGTTCACTTGATCCTGTCGGAACAGGGCCAGTTGCGCCTGAAGGAGTTTGTTGCGAATATTTTCAACAAGATACCACTGTTGATCGGGTGCCAGTAGTGGTGCGGGATCTGTGGTGCGCTTGCGTATGATGACGAACTCTTCGATGAGTGCCTGCCAGGACTTGGCCAGATTACGCTGCCAGTCGTCGATAGATTCGGTGACTTGCAGCGAGTCGTCTTTGGCGTTGATCTTGGACTCGCTGCGATTGACCTTGAGTTTAGGCAGGCGTTCTATGATGGTATCCAGGCTGAGTACAGTGCCGGCGATATCGGTACTCTTGATGGCGGCAACATCGTTCATGTCACGGGCCAAGGCCTTACGGATCGGCGTGAGTGATGGATCTTTCATGGTTGCGATGCGATCGTCAGCGGCCTCCAGCAGGCTAAGCGCTGTCTGGGGATCTTTCTCTAGCCACAGCTTATTGCCCGCCATTCTGACCAGGTATTTGGCTTCCTCGGCCATCCAATGGTTGGGGTTGCGCTGCGCCAGCTTGTTCACCTGATCCTGCACCTCACCCTGCTTGGTTTGTAGCTGGGCAAGTTTTTGATCGAATTGATTTTCTGTCGCGCGTTGCTGCTGCTCTAGGTGGGTAATGCGGGTGCGCGGATCGTCCAGCCCCTGTTGCAACTGCTTAGCCAGCGCGGCCGTCTTTTCCTTTTGCTGGGTCAGCTCTTGATACAGGTAGAAGCCACCGGTTGCCGTGGCAAACAGGAGTATTAGGATAAATACCAGATTAAAGAGAAATCCCCATGAAACCCCGCCGCCAGACTGAGCAGGCTTGGTCTCCTGGGATGCCGTCGATTTGGCCTGTGGCGTGTCGGTAAAGGTCGCATCGATAGACTCATCGTGCTCTGTGGTGGCGACCGCTTTACTCTCTTGGGTATTTTTGTCCATTTAGGCAGATCCTTGAAGACGAGGGCGACATCGGCGAGCAGCGGTATAAGAAGGCTTAATCCTGTAAACCTAAGGCTGTGAGTACTGCGTCGCGGTTTGCTGCTTTTGCATTGGTGACCCGTGTAAAACCTGCCGCAATGGCTTGGTCATAGACACGTGCGCTGGGCACTATAATATGACATGCGTGCAGCCAAGCAAATAATTCTTTAGGTACAAGTGTAATTAGATTGGCCAGGATTTCACCACTGGTAATCACTATGGTGTCAATTGCTTGCTCTCGCCATTCATAGGGAATGTGGGGATCGAGTTGCGGGCAGGCGCGGCGATAGACCTCCCAGTAGTCGACTTTGGCACCTCTATCTGTCAGTTCGCTGGCTAGGGCTTCCCGGCCGCCGACTCCCCGGACTATGGTGATCTGTTGCCCTGTAATGGCTTGCAATTGAGCTAAAGTAAGCAGGCCTTCGGTTTGCTGGCAAGACTCGGGGGCCTCAAAGGCCACAATGCCTTTGTCCTTAAGGGCGCAATAGGTTGCCTGACCGACCGCAAAATATTGCTTATCCTTAGGCCAAGCTGACGCCAGGGCTGCATCGGCATACTCTACCGCATTGGTGCTGATAAAGATGATGATATCAGACTGATAAAAAAGCTTTTTCTTGTGCTCATGGTCGGCGGCTTGGTTAGCGACGACCGCTAGCAGAGGCGCTATGGTGAAAGGCACGTCACGTTGTGACAGTGCCTCGGCCATAGACTGATTGCGCCCTTCGGGGCGCGTCAGGAGTAGCTTCATTTTTACTTGGCGTATACCGCATCTAAAATGGCTTTGGCGCCCTTAGATAGCAGCTCATCGGCCAGTGCAATACCTAGCTGCTCAGCATCTTGCTTAGCGCCACTGGTTGCGCCGCGGATCACCTGGCTACCGTCTGGATTACCTACCAGGCCGCGCAGCGACAGGGTGTCGCCGTCGATTTCGGCGTAGGCACCGATTGGTACCTGACAGCCACCTTCCAGGCGGGTGTTCATGGCGCGCTCTGCGATCACGCGGTAGCGGGTTTCGATATGCTCTAACGGTGCCAGTAGCGCCTTGACGCGTTCATCGTCGGTGCGGCATTCGATACCCACGGCGCCTTGACCGTTAGCCGGTAGTGAGTCTTCCGCCGAGATAAAGCTGGCGATACGGTCTTCGAGTTTGAGGCGTTTCAGGCCAGCGGCCGCCAGAATGATAGCGTCATAGTTGCCGGCATCTAGCTTAGCCAGGCGAGTGCCCACGTTGCCACGCAGGTCGCGGATCTCGAGATCTGGGCGCGCCGCACGGATCTGGCATTGGCGTCTCAGGCTCGAGGTGCCGACGATGGCGCCCTGAGGTAGCTCTTCGATGTTTTTATAGGTATTTGAGACGAAGGCATCGCGGGGATCTTCACGCTCGCAGATCACCTGTAGGCCCAGGCCTTCGGGGAAGTCGACCGGTACATCTTTCATCGAGTGAACAGCGATATCTGCCTTGCCTTCTAGCATGGCAACTTCCAACTCTTTAACGAACAAGCCTTTACCACCAACCTTTGCCAATGGTGTGTCCAGGATGACATCTCCCTTGGTGCTCATCGGCAGGAGTTCGACGACTAATCCCTCATGGGCTTTTTCTAGTTCGGCTTTAACAAATTCAGCTTGCCACATTGCCAGTGGACTTTTACGTGTAGCGATACGAATGACGTTTTGAGACATGCTCGATATTCCATCAGAGGCCATAGTTGCGCTAATGCTAACATTGCTAATTGCTAGATGTAAGAAATGGCTGTCGATTCTTTGAAGTTCACCCGCTTACGGTTTGTGCAGCTTGAGGATAAAGTGTGATCTAGCTCTCAAATACTTGCTGTTTCCGCCTAAGCTGTTAGCATGCTATAGGTGAGCTAAATGGACTAGGTTGCTTAAAATTGAAAGAGCAAGAGCATTTTATCGCAACGGCGGAGCGCTTAAACCAAGTGCGTTTAGCGCGTGCGCTTGCCATGTTGACGCCTTTGCAGCGTCATCTTATGCAACTGATCCCTGTGCTGTTTCACTATCATCGTAATGACTTCCCCGGTTACAACGGCCCCATGACGCCAAGCGGCGTATTCGAATATTTCCCCAGTGACGATGCCCTCGAGGCCTGCCGTACCTTAGGGCTCAGCGAGCCCCAGGTGATCCATCAGCAGCAGAGCGCCCTGTATGGTGTCTATACCATGGGCAGTACCGCCAGTTTTGGCCAAAACCCTAAGAGTGATATCGATGTCTGGTTGGTGTATGACCCAACCTTGGCCGACGACGAAATCGCTTCCCTGCAGGAAAAGTCGCAGCTACTGACGGCCTGGTTTGGCCAACATGATCTCGAAGTGAATATCTATCTGGTTCATCCTAAACAGTTTCTTGCCAGCAGTAGTGACGGCGTGGTTCAGACCGCCAGTCTGGGGTGCGAAAACAGCGGCAGCGTGCAGCACTGGTTGCTGCTGGAAGAGTTTTACCGCAGCCAGATCTGTCTTGGCGGTAAGCGGGTCGCATGGTGGCCCGGAGCCGAGGCGATCGAGAGCCATCTCTTTCTGGGGGACGTGAGCAACCTGCCCGCCAGCGAGTACTTTGGCGCCTCTCTGTGGCAGCTCTATAAAGGCTTGGACAAACCCCACAAGGCGCTACTCAAGGTAATGCTGCTGGAGGCCTATGCCAGCGATTATCCCAATAGCAATCTGGTGACCACTCAGGTATGGCAACGCACCCTGGCGGGGGATTTTTCTGCCTTCAACGATGCCTATTTTCTCCTGTATCAATCGATCGAACATTATCTGGAATATAAGAACGATAAGCGGCGCCTCGAGATCGTACGTCGCTGTTTCTATTTGAAGTGTGGTATCAGGCTGACGGTGGCCGAACACCCTAAAGATTGGCGTTACTATAAGTTGCAATCCTTGGTGACGCGCTGGGGGTGGTCCGATAACCTGCTGCGCACCTTAGATCAATGTGCCAGCTGGCACTGTGGTCAGTTGCAGTGGTTCAACGAGCAGCTCAATGAGTTGATGCTGGGCTGCTATCAGACCCTCCTACAATTTGCCTCGGCCAATAAGTTAAGCGACAGCCTGAAGATCTCCGAGTTGGGGCTGTTGACCCGCAAGCTACACACCTACTTTAGTGAAGATGACAAGCAGATCATCAGCCTCAACCGGCTCTGGACCCGCTCGGTCGCCGAGGCACACCTGACGGTGATCTACAGCCATAATACCAAGGAGTATTACCTCTATCGCTGTACCCCAGAATCAAAAAACTTCATGGGGAATCGTGCGGTATTTCACTCCCATAGCAAGGCTAAGTTATTGATTTGGGCCAGCCTGAATGGCGTATCCACCGCCCAGACTCAGTGGTACGCCTATGGCGAAGGCAAAGGCCAGGATAAGGCGCTCACTAAGGCGGCCAAGCGCCTGCCCACTATCATGGCGGAGCGTCGCTGGCGGGCATCTAAGCTGGACCTGTGTCAGCCGTGGCATTTTCGCCAGCTGCTGTTCCTCATCAACTTCAATCGCGATGAGACCCAGCTGTGGCGGGGTCAGGAGATCATCTTCGATTACATGAACGCCAATATCTTCTCCATGGGGCGTCACCACAGGAATATGGTGCAGTCGCTGGATGTGATCTGCCAAAACAGCTGGGGAGAGTGGCACTGCCACCATTTCGAGGGTAACGAAGCCATCTTAGATGCCCTGGTCTATATCACCCCTGGCATGCAGCGGGCACCCCAGCAGGTGAAGGTGGATGTGGTGAGCTGCTCAAGCCGCCTCAGTACCCAGATAGAGCGCAGCATCAGCCAGCTGGTTCACCGAGCGAATCGCATGTGTACCAAGGCAAAAACCTCGTCGACCATGGTGCACCCGCTTCAGGTAGGCGGGATAAAATATGGCCTGTTCTTCAACTCCAAGGGCATGGTGTATCAGGACTTGAGTGAGTCAACGGCCTTCTATCAACGACTCTCCAAGCAACGTATGCTCGAGCTGCCGCGGCCGGATCTCGGCAACGAGCCTTTCAGCAAGATCCCTGAGGTGATCCAGGATTTTGCCGCCATCGGCGCGATTCAATACTTCCTGCGCCCGGGCAAGGAGGGGATAGACGTGTTTGTGCTGGATGAAAAAAATGAGCTAAATCATTATGTTCAGCCGGGTAATAATCTAGAGGAGCTGGTGAGTCAGGTGAGTCATCATCATGCCTTTGCCGACTCTTACCTGGATAATGAACGCTTTAATCTACCGCAGTTTTTCCGTTTGGTCAGAGTCGATGGCCGACTGCAGGCGCAGCCCTTTGGGGTCAACGTCGACGAGGCAGCCATCGAATTTTAGGGCCGTCTTACAGGCTAAGCGCTATGCCGCCTTGACGCAGGATAGAGGCGAGCACGAAGGGCATAAATTCGCCCGCATCGCTGCGCTCATCCAGCCACTTACCTTCGACGTAAGAGAAGTGGTATCCACCAAACTGTGTCGCTACCCAGATCTGATGCAGGGGCTCTTGCTTATTGATGACTATCTTGGACTTGTCCTGGAACTCAAGTTGCAAAACATTGCCTGAGGCATCGATGTCGATATCGGCATCTTGTTCATCGATTGCATTCTCTATGGCATCTTCAAGTGCGGTAAACATTTCGTCGGCGAGTTGGTGATACTCTGAATCTGTCATTGCCATCTGGGCATCCTTCAGTGGAGTGGGTTGTTGCAGAGCCCACATAGTAATACCAAATTTACCAAATATCTAACTTTGGCCGGGCCGGTATGAGGTGAAGTTTGTCGCCAGTCGCCTGCATCTCCCTATGCTTTGCAGAAACTAAGGAGGTCGCCTGGGCTTGCCAATGAATAAAAATATTCACATTCGGGGTTTTTAGTCTGGGTTAAGCTTGACGTTTTGGCCCTATCTCTGCAAACATCAGACAGACTCGATTTTGGTTGTGCGCGGGCGAGTCAGGCGAAGGGCAAGGGCCCCGTTTGATGGCGATAAAGCGAGATTTTGCTGAGCAGGGAGTTCGTTTGTTCGGGTGATGCCTGAGTTATGAAAAGTGGATTTTTATGGACTTTAGCGGGGATTTATCCTGTTTGGGGTAAAAACCATCTTTTTCTCCCCCGCGAGCCGAGATAGTGCGTACAATCATGAGAAACATGATGAAAAAGGTACGGAGCCCCTTGGCTACCGTGTGTGATCCCCTCGAAACTGGAATGTCTGATGTTGAATAAGATGAAACCGATTTTACTTATGTTGTTGGCGAGCGCTGTGCTAAGCGGCTGTGGGCAGAAGGGGCCTCTGTATAAATCGCCAGCGCAAGAAGACAACCAGAAGCCGCAGGTGGAACAGCCCACACCAGCAACCGAGCAGAATAACAATAAGGATTAAGCCCAGTGGATCACTTTCTCTATCAACAAGATGAACTCTATGCCGAGCAATGTACCGTTGCCTCGCTTGCAGATACCTATGGCACGCCGCTCTATGTCTATTCGCGCGCAACCCTAGAACGCCACTGGCATGCCTTCGACAATGCGGTCGCCGACCATCCCCATATGATCTGCTACGCGGTGAAGGCCAACTCTAACCTGGCGGTGCTGAATGTGTTAGCGCGTCTGGGCAGTGGCTTCGATATCGTCTCCGGCGGTGAGTTGGCAAGAGTATTAGAAGCCGGTGGTGAGGCGAGCAAGGTGGTCTTCTCTGGCGTCGGCAAGACAGTTGCCGAGATGGAGATGGCCCTGGAGGCGGGGATCTACTGCTTCAATGTCGAGTCGGCCGCCGAGCTCGAGCAGCTAAACTTGGTTGCCCTGAGGCTGGGCAAAGTCGCGCCAGTATCACTGCGGGTTAACCCAGATGTGGACGCTGGCACACACCCTTATATCTCGACCGGCTTGAAAGAGAACAAGTTTGGCATCGCTATGGAAGAGGCCGAGGCAATCTTCCTGCGAGCAAATGAGTTGCCGGGCTTGGCGGTGAAGGGTGCCGATTGCCATATCGGTTCGCAGCTCACCGAGTTACAACCCTTCCTCGATGCCATGGATCGCATGTTAGCCCTCATCGACCGTCTTGCAGAGCAGGGCGTTAAGATCGCTCATCTGGATGTGGGCGGCGGTCTGGGGGTCACCTATGATGGCGAGCAGCCGCCTGAGCCGAGTGCCTACGCCAGTGCCCTGCTTACCAAACTCGCGGGACGCGACCTCAAGCTCATCTTCGAACCGGGCCGCGCCATCGCCGCCAATGCCGGTATCTTCGTGACTCAAGTGCTCTACCTGAAAGAGAACGCCGAGAAGAATTTCGCTCTGGTCGACGGTGCGATGAACGATCTTATTCGTCCTTCGCTGTATAGCGCCTGGCAGAAGATCATCCCAGTGGTTCCACGCCTAGGTGACACCCGCCAATATGACGTGGTAGGGCCTGTGTGTGAGACGGGGGACTTCTTAGGCAAAGACAGGGCGCTCAACATTGAGGCCAAGGATCTGCTGGCGGTACGCTCGTCGGGCGCCTATGGCTTTACCATGGCATCAAATTATAACTCTCGCCCCCGCGCCGCCGAGGTGATGGTGGATGGCGATCGTCATTATTTGGTGAGAGAGCGAGAAAAAGTCGCGCAATTGTGGCAAGGTGAACAACTCCTCCCTTAAGCAGGGCAGGCCGGTTACTTTTTGAAGGAAAACACATTTGATCCATTTCACCAAGATGCACGGTTTAGGCAATGACTTTATGGTGGTCGATGGCGTGACGCAGAACGTCTATTTCTCGCCCGAGCAGATAAAGCGCTTAGCGGATCGCAACTTCGGCATCGGTTTCGATCAGCTCCTGTTGGTGGAGCCGCCCTATGATCCTGAGCTGGATTTTCACTATCGCATCTTTAATGCCGATGGCAGCGAAGTCGAGCAGTGTGGCAATGGCGCCCGCTGTTTCGCGCGCTTCGTGAAGAGCAAAGGCTTAATCAATAAGCAGAAGATTAAGGTCAGTACCTCTTCTGGCAAGATGACCTTGCGTCTTGAGCGTGACGGCAGCGTCACGGTCAACATGGGGATCCCTGTGCTGGAGCCGAGCCGCATCCCCTTTAATGCTAAGAAGGCGGAGAAGACCTACCTGCTGCAGGCCGATATGCCTGAGGGCATGCAGACCTTCCTCTGCGGCGCCGTGTCTATGGGTAATCCCCACTGTGTGCTCGAGGTCGATGACGTGGTCAACGCCGAGGTCGAGCAGATAGGCGCCCTGCTCACTAAGCATGAACGCTTCCCTAAGGGGGTGAATGTAGGTTTCATGCAGGTGGTCGATGCAAACCATATTAAACTTAGAGTGTATGAACGCGGCGCGGCCGAAACCTTGGCCTGTGGCAGCGGCGCCTGTGCGGCCGTGGTCGTGGGCCAACTGCAAGGCAAGCTTGCCAGACGCGTGCGGGTCGACCTTCCCGGTGGTAGCTTAACCATTAATTGGGAAGGCGAGGGTAAGCCCCTATGGATGACGGGGCCTGCTGAACATGTATACGATGGACAGATACAGCAATGAATGATGCGATGAACAAAAAAGCCGAGTTGCCCTTCGATGAAGTCTTGATCCGCGAGTATCTGCTCGACAATCCTGACTTCTTCGCCCGCTACCCCGAGCTGTTGTTGGCGATGCGGATCCCCCATGAGCAGCGCGGCGCAGTATCCTTGGTGGAACGTCGTCAGGAGATGCTCAGGGCCAGGGTGACCCAGCTGGAGGAGGAGATCACCTCCTTGCTGGCCATGGCCTCGCGTAACGAACAGATCTATATGTTCAATACCGCCTTGTCGCTCAAGCTGTTGCAGGCAGAGGATCTCGGAGACTTGCGGCAGATACTGTCGAGCGAGTTACAGAAACAGTTTCAGTTTACCCATGTCCGTTTGATCACAGTTCATGATATCGACAGCGAATTGTCGAACATCTGGAGCGAGCGCCTGAAACAGGGCTACTACTTCGGCCGTCTCACCCAAAATGAATCTAAGCGCCTGTTTGGCTGCGAGGTGGGCTCGGTGGCGCTATCTCGCCTGTCACAGCAGTGTGGCCAGGTGATCTTTGCCATCGCCAGCCAAGACCCTATGCATTTCCATCCTGAAATGGATAACCTCTTGCTGGATCAGCTAAAACAGTTACTCGACCACCTGCTGCCTAAGTTGTGAGGCCGTGATGTCTGACGACTGGGTGCAGGAATTTGTCTCATATCTGGTCAGTGAGCGGCAGCTCTCTCCCCACACGGTCAGAAACTATCGCTTCGAGCTCGAGCGGGTCGGCGAACTCCTTCCCGAGAATTTTATCTGGGCAGAGGTCAGCGACGAACAGCTGCAAGCCGTACTCAATAAACTGCACCGCAAGGGGCTGGGGCCTCGCTCCATCGCCCTGACGCTGTCGGCCTTAAAGCAGTTTTGTCATTATCTGCTGCAAGAGGGCTATATCAAAAAAGATCCATGCCTCAACCTCAGCGCGCCCAAACAGCAAAAGCCTCTGCCTAAGAATATGGATCTCGACTCCGTGACCCACCTTCTGTCTATCGAGGGGGACGACCCACTAGCGCTGAGAGATAAGGCGATCATGGAGCTGTTCTACTCTTCGGGCCTGCGTCTGGCTGAGCTGGCGGCCCTGGATACCCGAGACATCGCCAGTGGCGAGCATCAGGTCAAGGTCATGGGTAAGGGCAGCAAGGAGCGTATCGTCCCCATTGGCCGCATGGCACTGAGTGCCATCGACGACTGGCTAAAAGCGCGCTCGCTTTTGCCCTGTGAAGACGAAGCCCTGTTTGTCACCGCCAAGGGCAAGCGCCTCGCCCACAGGAGCATACAGGCCAGGCTAAACAAGTGGGGCCAGCAGCAGGGGTTAAATGCCCGGGTGCATCCCCATAAGCTGCGTCACTCCTTCGCGACCCATATGCTGGAATCCAGCGCCGATCTCAGGGCGGTGCAGGAACTGCTGGGTCACGCCAACCTGTCTACCACTCAGGTCTACACTAGCCTGGACTTCCAACATCTAGCCAAAGTCTACGACGGCGCCCATCCCAGGGCGAAGAAGCGAGGTGGTAATGGTTAGTGTGGCGATAGGTCTGCGACCCTTTAAGGCGATCAGTTTCGATCTGGATGATACCCTGTATGACAACCGGCCCATCATCATGGCCGCCGAGCAGCGCCTGCTAAGCTATCTGGCTGAATGTCATCCATTGACCCAAGATTGGGAGCTGGATGATTGGCAGGCATTGAAGCGCAGCCTGATAAAACAGTGCCCAAGCCTGGCCCATGACACGTCGGCGGCGCGCCTGGTGACCCTGGAGCAAGGGCTGATAACCTTAGGTTACGCCAAGACGACGGCAGGTGAGGCAGCGCAGCAGGCCCTGGCTTACTTTGTCGAGCAGCGCTCTGACTTCACCGTCGCGCCCGAGGTCGTTGCTAAGCTCGCTCGCCTGGCACGGCACTATCCCTTGGTTGGCATCACCAACGGCAATGTCGATGCCCAGCGGATTGGACTGGGTGAGGTGCTGGAGTTCGTCCTGCATCCCGGTAACGGCACACGCATGAAACCCTACCCAGATATGTTCTATCAGGCCTGCCAACGGCTGGATATCGGCTGTCATGAGCTCTTGCACCTTGGCGACAGCTTTAAGGCCGATGTTCAGGGAGCTCGCCGCGCGGGTTGCCAGGCCGCCTGGCTGAATCCGGCCTTCGATAGAGAGCCAAGTGAGCCTGGTTTGGGCTGTTTGCCTCATATTACCTGTACAGATCTTGACGATCTGCTAGCCCTTATCGACTAGGCTCGTCAGTCACTTATTTGTACTTTTCGGCTAACCATCACAGTCAGTTAACCTTAATTCCTCTATTGTCGGTGCTCATATTTCAAGGATAGAGAGGATATATGCGCACAAGGTTACTTCCCCTTTTGCTGCTGGCGTGGACGACGCCGGTATTTGCCCATGGGATCACCCATGGTGCGGGCTTCATGACCGGCTTTAATCATCCGGTGCTTGGTTTCGATCATTTGCTTGCCATGTTGAGTGTGGGCCTGTTGAGTACCCAGTTGGGTGGGCGGGCGATCTGGACGGTACCGCTGGCCTTTATGGCCTTCATGTTAGTCGGGGGCATCTTGGGCCTCTATGGTGTGGCTTTGCCCTGGGTTGAGCTGGGGATCGCCCTGTCTGTGTTGCTGCTTGGTCTGGCCATCGCCTTGGGCAGACATATTCCGTTGCTGCTCGCCATGGGGTTTGTGGGGCTGTTTGCCATCTTTCATGGTCATGCCCACGGCGCCGAGATGCCGGCCTTAGCCAGCCCGGTGCTCTATGCGCTTGGTTTCCTTACGGGAACCGCTGTGATCCATCTGCTCGGCGTGGCGCTTGGCATCATAATGCAGCAGCTGAGCCGTAAGCTGCCGCTGCTGCGTCTCAGTGGCGGCGTGATCGCCTTAGTCGGTGGTTATCTGATTATCGGCGTCTAGGGCGCCGATTGGATAGGGGCGCTGATTGCCGCGCCCCTTCTCTTGCTAAGTGATAGATAACTAAGCTTTAAATAGCTAATTGTTAAATAGCTATGTTTTAAATAGCTATGTTTTAGATCGCTAGGGTCTTAGGGAAGAGGATGTTGTTCTCGATATGTATGTGCTGCTGCAGATCGGCGACAAACTCCTTCAGGGTCGCGTAGCAGATGCGCCAGGTGGTACAGGCGTGGGCCGGCGGCGTGAAGTTGTTGGTGAGGGCCCTCAGGCGCTCGACAATCTCGCTGGCCTCATTGTGTTCATGTTCCATGGCGTTGATGGGGTTGCCTATGTGACCGAAACAGCCGCTCACCTGTTCGCCCGCTGCCATGGCGCGGATGGCGGGGAAGAGGATCTGTTCCTCCTTCATCAGGTGGGGCATGAGATCTTCTATCAGGGCACGCACCCAGCCGGCAAAGGGTTTTATCTCGTCATAATGCTCGCCGTGGGCGCGCACCATCTTCTGGCTATATTCGATAAGCAGTGGCGCCTTCTCACGCACATAGTCGTGGTGCGTCGCCTCAATGTAGTCGATCAGCTCGCCTAAGGGTAACTGATTCAGGCTATCCTCTTGCATCCCTTCTGCCTTCACGGCCTGCAGCGCCGCCTCTACCTCCACCAGGGCGATGCCCGCCCGATCACAGGCCTTTGCCAGGGTGCGCTTGCCGCCGCAGCAGAAATCGATACCAAATTGGCTGAAGACGTGGGCGCGTCGAAAGTCGCCGGCCACTAGGCTGCCAACTGTCTCTTCGGCAAATTCTGAGGCCAGTGGGGACTGTGTAGATAAAGACATGGTGACTCCAATTTAAAAGCTGTATTTTATAAGTGTGTTTAGATGGTAGAGAGGTTACCGGGTAAATTCAACGTAAACTTGAGTGTTTTACTCGGGATTATTGATTTAGTTGAGGCAGATCATGATTTACGTGTTAAGCCGTGGGCCTAAGGTGAGGGATTGATTGCAGAGTTGTGTGACGGAGCGGGGAATGAAGCGGCTTAAAGCAAAACGGGCTCACCATCGCTGGCGAGCCCGTTCAATACAGCTGACTAAGACAGTCTTAGTTCATGCCATACTTCTTTAATTTCTTACGCAGAGTACCACGGTTGATGCCTAGCATGTTGGCCGCGCGAGTCTGGTTACCACGAGTGTGTTGCATGATGATATCTAGTAGAGGTGCTTCAACTTCACATAACACCATTTCATAAACTTCTTCGGCTTCCTGGCCGTCCATTTGAGCGAAAAAGTTAGTTACTGCGCGCTTCACTGCGTCACGAAGTAACTGAGGCTTGATAGTGCCGTTAGCGGTTTCGATTTTGCCTACGGTAAGCTGATGAGCTTCTGGTTGAGTTGTCTGATCAAACATTCGTATTCTGCTCTTTATTAATTCTTTACTAATTCATCAAAATAACGCTCCAACATGGAACGTTGTTCTTCAACAGTTTCCAGCCGATTGAAGTCGGCTCTGAAAGATCTCTGCGCTTCTTGGTCCAGATACCATCCAACATGCTTTCTGGCGATACGTAACCCTTTGTATTCGCCATATAATGCATATAAATTCTTGAGGTGTTCCAGCATCACTTGACGCTTTTCGTCCACTTCAATGGGCGCTAGCTTATTACCTGTTTCCAAGTAATGTTGGATCTCTCTGAATAGCCAAGGCCGTCCTTGAGCGCCTCTTCCTATCATCACGGCATCTGCGCCCGTGTAGTCCAGCACGTAACGTGCCTTCTCCGGGGTACAGATATCGCCATTTGCGACAACTGGAATAGAGACATTCTGTTTAATCGCACGAATCGTGTCGTACTCGGCGTCGCCTTTGTACATGCATTGTCGCGTACGGCCATGGACCGCGAGCGAGGCAATGCCACAATCTTGCGCAATTTGGGCTATGTGAACGCCATTTCGGTGTTCGGGTGCCCATCCGGTGCGAATCTTCAGGGTGACAGGTACATCCACAGCGGCAACGACAGCCTGTAAAATTGCTTTTACCAGCTCTGGTTGCTGCAGTAGGGCCGAACCTGCCAACTTCTTATTCACTTTTTTTGCAGGACACCCCATGTTGATATCGATGATCTGTGCGCCCTGTTGTACGTTAACAAGGGCGGCATGGGCCATCATATCGGGGTCGGCACCTGCAATTTGTACTGAGCGAATCCCATCTTCACCAGCGTGTGCCATGCGCTGTCGGCTCTTGTCCGTGTCCCAGACCTCGGGATTGGACGAAAGCATCTCTGATACGGCCAGGGCGGCACCGTAGCGTAAACAGAGATTTCGGAAGGGTTGGTCGGTGACTCCTGCCATAGGAGCCACGATCAGCTGATTCTTCAGTTGATAGGGTCCAATCTGCATTAATCATCACACCTTGCGCTTCAAAGGGGCGCTATAGTACGCCTTTTTCAAGCCTGTGAAAAGGTCAATAAATGACCTGAGAGCAACTTTTTTGCTTGACTTTTGCGAGGTGAGAAGTCTGTGGCGGCCTTGCGGCCGCTGGCTTTTACCCCTATTTGCGTCTGCCTGTCAAGCGGCTCCAATCCTCTTTGTGAACTGGTGCGTCCATGTCAAACCACTGGGCATAATGCTGGCTGATCTCGTCGGCCTGTTCCTTTAGTAAGCCAGAGAGTGCCAGCAGGCCACCGGGCTGAACTTTCTCGGCGATCAGCGGTGCCAGTTCGCGTAGCGGTCCGGCAAGAATGTTGGCCACCAGAACCTCTGCCTTAAGATCGGCAGGCTGGTCCTCTGGCAGATAGAGGTCGAGCTTGTCGGCCACCTGGTTGCGCTCGGCGTTGGCCTTAGAGGCCTCGATCGCTTGGTAGTCGATGTCGATACCTGTGACCTTGGCGGCGCCTAACTTGAGCGCGGCGACCGCGAGAATGCCTGAGCCGCAGCCAAAATCGATCGCTTCTTTACCTTGTAAATCCAGGCCGTCTAACCATTCCAGGCACAGGGCGGTAGTAGGGTGGGTGCCGGTGCCGAACGCCAGGCCGGGATCCAGCATGACGTTGACTGCTTCTGGGTCGGGCACTTCGCGCCAGCTTGGGCAGATCCACAGGCGACGACCAAATTGGATCGGGTGAAAGTTGTCCATCCACTCTCTTTCCCAGTCCTTGTCTTCGACCTGCTCAATCTTATGGCTAAAGTCGGCGCCTAAATAAGGTTGCAGCTTGAGCATCTCTACCACGGGCGCCAGATCATAGTCGGCCTCGAACAGGGCGGTGATCACTGTGTGACTCCACAGCGGGGTCTCACCCAGGTTAGGCTCGTAGATTGGGGTGTCTTTACCATCTTCATAGGTGATCGACAGGGAACCCAGCTCCATCAGCATGTCGCTGAGTTGCTCGGCGTGTTGGTTATCTGTGTCTATCTTTAACTGGATCCAGGCCATGGGATCTTCTCTCTAAGGTCAATATAAGGTCAATAATGGCCCTATTGTAAACCAAGCCTAAGGCAAAGGCCGAGGAATCTGTGCCGAAACTGAGATTTGTGGGATTTAGCATCTAAATTCAATCGGTTATTTTGACTTGCTCGTGGTTGATTGTATTGTTTGAAATAAGTGTTTAAATTACTGATTATTATTGGTTAATTGGTTTTACCTTTGTTTCGTTGTGGGTGGGTTGTTTGTGATCGACGTCAAATGTTCCACCTTAGCAGGGTGAGGTGTCTCACGCTTTTCAGCTGTTCGTATAGGCAGCTAAAAACTTGTTGGTATGGTGTAGATCCCGACACTAGGCGCAGAAAGATCATGAAGGTTAACAGCTTGCAGTACCAACACACACATTACGCTGCTTTGGGCAGTCCCTGGTCGGCCAAGGCTGACAGAATACAGAGTGCCACCGGCATCTTATTGGGATGCTTTTTGCTGGCGCATCTGCACTTCGAGTCGAGCATTCTCTTCGGTAAAGAGACCTTCTATCACGTGGTGCAGTTCCTCGAAGGCGGCATGTTCAGCAGCACAGGCCATGGCATGCCGATAGTGACCAAGGTGTTCTCTATTTTTATCATGCTGGTTGTGATGCTGCATGCGGCGGTGGCGCTGCGTCGCTTCCCGGCCCAGCTGGGGCAATGGCGCGCGCTGCGTAATCACATGCAGGGGATAAAACATAAAGACAGCCACGCCTGGTTCTGGCAGCTGGTGACAGGCTTCATCCTGTTTTTCCTGGCGCCGGTGCACATCTTTACTATGATAACCAACCCGGAGATCGGCCCCCATCTGTCGGCCGAGCGTGTCTATCACGCCAACGCCTGGTTGCTCTACGCCCTGTTGCTGCCCGCCGTGGTGGTGCACGCCATGATAGGCCTCTACCGTGTGGCGGTGAAGTGGGGACTAATCCGTCACCGTAAGGGGCTGAGAAAGGCGATCAAGGTGTTGATCATCTATCTGATGACCCTGGGCATCTTGAGCCTCATCTCGTACATCATGATAGGCCGATCACTCGTCTTGCCAATTACGCCATTTGTGCCATAACTGTGTAGGCGCGGGGTAGATTAGCAAATTATAAAATATCGGATTGTGTTTTGATCTATCTCACGGTTTCAGTAGGGTTTGTGAGCGACATTAAGGCTAGCTGTTTTTAAATCTGTTTGTCTCGCACTTTTCCCACTTTTCACAGGAGTGCCTATGTCGCTGGCGAAAAAAAATAATAATGTAAGCGGTTGGCTCGATATGAGCCAGAGTGTCTCTGGTGTCATCTTGGCGTTGTTCCTCTGGACACATCTGGTGTTGGTTTCCTCAATCCTGTTGGGGGCCGATGCCATGACATTTGTGGCGCGAACCATGGAGCTGAGTTTCCTCAGCGCCGATGGTCATGGTTATCCCTGGGTGGTGTCGGGCATCGCCATCATAGTGGCGCTACTGGCGTTGATCCATGTGTTGGTTGCCGTGCATAAGATGCCGCTGAATCTGCAACAGCAGCGGGCGCTGCGTCAGCAGATGAGCGTGATCCACCATGACGACACCAAGCTGTGGGTGTGGCAGGCGATCACCGGCGTGGGGATCTTTCTGCTGCTGCCTGTGCATCTTTGGTTGATCGGCAGCGCGCCGGAAACCATAGGCCCTGTGGGCAGCGCAGACCGTATCTGGAACCAAGGGGTCTGGATGGTCTATCTGCCGCTGCTTCTGTGTGTAGAACTGCATGCCGCTATCGGCATCTATCGCGTGGCCATCAAGTGGGGCGCCAAGCGCGCCATCGACGCCCGCGCCCGAATTAAAAAAATAAAAACCATAGTGAGTGTGGTGTTTGTGGTGATAGGTCTGGCCTCTCTACTTGCCTTCCTGCCCTACGCCAGCTAACCCATTAGACGCTAATTTGATCTCTTATCCCTCGTAAGGAGCAAGTGTGAAACTGATATATACCGATTCTTTAGTCGTGGGCGCCGGACTGGCGGGACTAAGGGTCGCCATCGCCTCGAAGGAACGCGGCCTGGATACCCTGGTGCTGTCACTGATCCCCGCCAAGCGTTCCCATTCAGCCGCGGCCCAGGGCGGCATGCAGGCCAGCCTGGGAAATACCGTTAAGGGCATGGGAGACGATGAAGACGTACATTTCCAAGATACGGTAAAGGGATCGGACTGGGGCTGTGATCAGGAAGTGGCGCGCATGTTTGCCCACTGTGCCCCCAAGGCGGTGCGTGAGCTGGCAAACTGGGGCGTGCCCTGGACGCGGGTCACCAAGGGGCCACGTCAGGTGGTGGTGAATGCCGAGAAGGTCACCATCGAAGAGGCCGAGGAGGCCCATGGCCTGATCAACGCCCGCGATTTCGGCGGCACCAAGAAGTGGCGCACCTGCTATACCGCTGATGGTACCGGTCACTCGCTGCTCTACGCCGTGGACAACAAGGCGATCTCTCTGGATATTCCGGTACACGAAAGAGTCGAGGCGTTGGCGCTGATCCACGATGGCAAGCGTTGCCATGGGGTGGTGGCCAGATGTCTGATCACAGGTGAGCTGCGCGCCTATGTGGCCAAGTCCACCACTATCGCCACTGGTGGCTATGGCCGTATCTATGAGGTCTCCACCAATGCGATCATCTGCGAGGGGATAGGCCAGGCGTTGGCGCTGGAAACCGGCGTGGCGACCCTAGGTAACATGGAGGCGGTGCAGTTCCACCCGACGGCGATCGTGCCTGTGGGGATTCTGACTACCGAAGGCTGCCGCGGTGACGGGGGCCTGCTCAGAGACAAAGATGGTCACCGTTTCATGCCTGATTATGAGCCGGAGAAGAAGGAGCTGGCCTCGCGGGACGTAGTATCGCGCCGCATGACGGAGCATATGCGTAAAGGTAAAGGGGTCGATAGCCCCTATGGTCCACACCTATGGCTCGATATCACCCTGCTTGGTCGCAAGCACGTGGAGACCAACCTGCGCGAAGTCAAAGAGATCTGCGAGAACTTCCTCGGCATAGATCCCGCCGAAGATTGGATTCCTGTGCGTCCGACCCAGCACTACTCCATGGGCGGCATACGCACCGACGCCAAGGGGCAGAGTCCACAGCTAAAGGGTCTGTTCAGTGTGGGTGAGGCGGCTTGTTGGGACATGCATGGCTTTAACCGCCTGGGGGGCAACTCGCTGGCAGAGACAGTGGTGGGCGGCATGATCATCGGCAAGTATGTGGCCGACTTCTGCGAAGAGAACACCCTGGAAATCGACACCTCGCTGGCCGAGCGCTTCGTGGCTCAGGTACGCGATGAGATAGATGGCTTGGTGGAGGGGCAGGGCAGTGAGTCTGCCTATGAGCTTAAGCGCGAGATGCAGCGCATCATGATGGACTATGTGGGCATCTTCCGTAATGGCCCAGAGCTGACCAAGGCGGTTGAGGAGTTAGAGGCTCTGCTGATCCGCTCGCGTAACTTGGGCCTCAAGTGCAAGAAGCGCCATGCCAACCCAGAGCTGGTGGAGGCATTAAGAGTCAAGCGCATGCTCAAGGTGGCGTTAACGGTTGCCTGCGGCGCCGAGGCGCGCACCGAGAGCCGCGGTGCCCACGCCCGTGAAGATTATCCACAGCGTAACGATAAAGAGTGGCTCAACCGCACGCTCTCCTCCTGGCCGAGCAGTGACGCCACCCGTCCGCAGCTGGACTACGAACAGCTGGATGTGATGAAGATGGAGCTGCCACCTGGCTATCGTGGCTATGGTATCAACAACGCCATCGCCCATCCGGACACAGAGAAGCGGGAGAAACAGATAGTCGAGATCTTGAGTAACCTGGGCGAAGATGCCGATCGCCATGAGCGCCAGCACGCGCTGATGCCGTTCGAGGTGCCAGAATCCCTTAGAGAGAAGAATGAGCGTTTGCATGATAAGCCGCTCGGAAACAGACAGCAGCTTGGAGAAGAAAGCAAATGAGTCAGGGTCGTACACTAACCTTTAATATCTTCCGTTATGATCCTCAGATGCCGGACGATAAGCCCAAGATGGTCAAGTATCAGCTGGAAGAGGCGCCGGGCATGACGGTGTTTATCGCGCTGAACATGCTGCGTGAGCAGCAGGATCCGTCACTGCAGTTCGATTTCGTCTGCCGCGCCGGGATCTGCGGCAGCTGCGCCATGGTGATCAACGGTTATCCCACCTTGGCCTGTCGCACCCTGACAAGCAAGTATCCTAAGGGGGAGATCACCCTGATGCCGCTGCCGGGTTTCGAGCTGATCGGCGACCTGTCGGTTAACACAGGCAAATTTATGCGTGAGCTGGCAGAGCGTCTCAAACTGTGGCTGCATCCGAGAAACGACGAGGCGGACATTCACCGCATCGAGGCCCCCATGGATCCCGAGGAGGCCGCCAAGCTCTACGAGCTGGAGCGCTGCGTCGAATGTGGTGTGTGTGTCTCGGCTTGTGCCACCAAGCAGATGCGCGACACCTTCGTCGGCGCCGTGGGCATGATGAAGATCGCCCGCTTCGAGCTCGACAGCCGCGATGCCCGTAGCGTGGAAGACTTCTATCACGTGATAGGCAATCAGGATGGGGTGTTCGGTTGCATGACCCTGCTGGGCTGTCAGGACAACTGTCCTAAAGACCTGCCGCATATGCAGCAGATTGCCTATCTCAGGCGCAAGATGGCGACCGCCTTGGTATAAGCCCTAAGCTGTTTGTGCACACCTTTGAAAGCCTGCCTGAGCAGGCTTTTTTATTGGCACCAAATCCACCAATAGGCTTACTTTTATCAAAAATATTTTGATAAAAGTAAGCTTTTTAGCCAGTCTATGCTTAATAGAAATTCACTCAAAGAGAGTGCAGAACGCGGCGGGGAAACAGGCGATGCAGGTCAATGATCTATTGTTATTTGTGCGGGTGGCCGATTGCGGCAGCCTGAGCGGCGCGGCGGTGGAGCTGGAGATCTCTGCGGCGGTGGCTAGCGCCAGCCTGAAGCGGCTGGAGAAGGAGCTGGATACCGTGCTCTTTATCCGCAGCACCCGTAGCCTGAGGCTGACCGATGCCGGCGAGCGTTACCTCAGCTATTGTCGCCGGGCATTGGAGGACTTGCGTCTCGGCGAGCAGGCATTGGCCTGCGCCAAGTCGCAGATTGCCGGCAAGCTGAGTGTGGCCCTGCCGTCCGATGCCGGGCGCAACTATATTCTGCCCTGGCTGGATCATCTGATGGACGAATATCCCAGGTTACAGCTGAGGCTGCATCTCGCCGACAGCCTGACCAACTTCTATCACGACAAGATAGATGTGGCCCTACGTAGTGGTACCCCAAAGGATTCTAGCCTGGTGGCCTTTAAGATCTGCTCGGCCCAGCGCATCCTGTGCGCCTCGCCCGAGTATATAGCTGCCCATGGTCGCCCCGAGACCCTGAGCGATCTGGAGAAGCATAACTGCTTGTTTTTCATGTTAGATGAGAAGACCCACGACCAATGGTGTTTCTATCGCGATGGTCAGAGTCACAGGGTGAGGGTGTCTGGCAATCGCACCTGTAACGACGCCGAAGTCGCCCGCAAGTGGGCGCTGGCGGGGAAGGGGATCGTCTATAAGTCATCTTTGGATCTGGCGGATGACCTG
Organism: Shewanella sp. KCT; assembly: GCF_007636505.1. Classification (NCBI taxonomy): domain Bacteria; kingdom Pseudomonadati; phylum Pseudomonadota; class Gammaproteobacteria; order Alteromonadales; family Shewanellaceae; genus Shewanella; species Shewanella sp. KCT. The sequence goes on along the minus strand of NZ_LVDJ01000002.1, from coordinate 466,793 downwards.
GCCTGCGGCGCCCTGGTGCCGCTGCTGACCCAGTACAGCGGCGAGAGCGCCGATCTCTATCTTGTATGTCCCGGGCGGCAACATGTGACACCTCTGGTGCTGACCCTGAGGGAGCATCTGCGTCAGCGCTGCCAGCAGCGCGCCCAGCGCCTCGCCGCAGCTTTTACTCAGCAGGCATAAAAAAAGCCGCATCTTTGCGGCTTTTTATCGATAACGTTTTAAGACTAATATTGGGACTTAATTTAGGACTTAGCGCGTTTCATCGCGGTGAAGAACTCTTCGTTGGTCTTGGTCATGGCCAGCTTGTCGATGAGGAACTCCATGCCGCTGACTTCGTCCATAGGATTGAGGATCTTACGCAGGATCCACATCTTCTGTAGCTCGTCCGGTGTGGTCAGCTTCTCTTCGCGACGGGTACCCGAGCGGTTGAAGTCGATAGCTGGGAAGACACGCTTCTCGGCGGCCTTACGAGACAGGTGAAGTTCCTGGTTACCCGTACCCTTAAATTCTTCGTAGATCACTTCATCCATCTTAGAGCCTGTATCGACCAGCGCGGTGGCGATAATGGTCAGGCTGCCGCCATGTTCGATGTTACGAGCGGCGCCGAAGAAGCGCTTAGGACGGTGCAATGCGTTGGCGTCCACACCACCGGTAAGAACCTTACCTGATGAAGGGATCACTGTGTTGTAGGCGCGTGCCAGACGGGTAATAGAGTCGAGCAGGATCACTACGTCTTTCTTGTGTTCTACCAAACGCTTAGCCTTCTCGATAACCATCTCGGCTACCTGTACGTGACGGCTGGCTGGTTCGTCGAAGGTAGAGGCGACCACTTCACCTTTTACCAGGCGTTGCATCTCGGTCACTTCTTCTGGACGCTCGTCGATCAGCAGTACCATCAGCACAACTTCTGGGTTGTTGTAGGTGATGCTCTGGGCAATGTTTTGCAGCAGCAAGGTCTTACCTGCCTTCGGCGGCGCCACGATCAGGCCACGTTGGCCCTTACCGATTGGCGAGCAGAGGTCGAGAATACGGGCGGTAATATCTTCGGTTGAACCGTTACCACGTTCCATTCGGATACGTTCTTCTGCATGAAGTGGGGTTAAGTTTTCGAAGAGGATCTTGCTGCGGGAGTTTTCGGGTTTGTCGAAGTTGACTTCACTGACTTTCAGTAGCGCGAAATAACGTTCACCTTCTTTCGGGGGACGGATTTTACCAAAAATGGTATCACCGGTGCGCATGTTAAAGCGGCGAATTTGGCTCGGTGAAACATAGATATCGTCTGGACCTGCCAGGTAAGAACCGTCTGCGCTACGAAGGAAACCAAAACCATCTTGCAGGATTTCGAGTACCCCGCCACCGAAAATATCTTCACCGCTTTTGGCGTGGGCTTTAAGGATTGCGAAAATAATGTCCTGTTTGCGGGCTCGGGCCATGTTCTCGATTTTCATATCCTGAGCCAGAATGACTAGGTCTGAAATCGACTTCTCTTTTAATTCTGATAAATTCATCGTGGTGGGTCTTGTATATTGCGAGACAAAGCTATTTTGGGACTAATAGCATAAAGTTGTTTGGATATTAATCGAAATAGCGAGGTGTGGTTAATGAGAAAGTTTCTGGTTATTAAAGTAGCACTATAGGAGCAGGGCGTCTAGAAATTTAGCGACCCTCGACACAATTACTTGACCAAGCTGTGTCGAGAATCACTTTCTATGACAAAAATGTCATAGGGATCGAAGCATTATAGTTGTGCGTCGATGAACTCTTTAAGTTGAGTCTTAGAAAGGGCGCCTACTTTAGTGTCGGCTAGCTCACCATTCTTGAAGATAAGCAGTGTTGGAATGCCACGTACGCCGTACTTAGCCGGAGAGGCGTTGTTTTGGTCTACGTTTAGCTTAGCGATAGTTACCTTGCCGGCATATTCGTCTGCAACGTCATCCAGGATTGGGGCGATCATTTTACAAGGGCCGCACCATTCTGCCCAGAAATCAACGAGGACTGGCAGATCTGATTTTAAAACGTCGTTTTCAAAGCTGTCGTCGCTTAGGGTAATAATTTTATCGCTCATGATGTTCTCCAGTTAGGGTGCCATTGCTGGTTTGTTAATGGCTTAAGCTGTATATTGGGTCTGAAATTCGCTTTTCAAGAGTTATTCGCGGCTTTCAACGGTCTTTTTTTATTAGCCGTTATTTCAAACGATCGAGTTCCTTATTGCAACCCTAACTGGTATGCTTGCGCTATGAGCGAAACACATTTAACGAATCAAAAGTTTGCCGACTTTTCTCTACATCCAGAGATACAACAGGCATTAGTCGAAAGCGGCTTTGAATATTGCACACCTATCCAGGCATTATCATTACCGATTTTACTCCAGCATAAAGATATCGCAGGCCAAGCACAGACGGGTACAGGTAAAACCCTGGCTTTTCTGGTCGCAACCTTCAATCATCTGCTAACCACCCCCATTCCCGACGGACGTCAACTCAATCAGCCCAGAGCCATAGTGATGGCACCGACCCGCGAACTGGCTATTCAGATCGCCAAGGATGCTGAGCTGTTGGCGAAACATACCGGCCTCAAGGTAGGTATTGTCTACGGCGGCGAGAGTTATGAAGTACAACGCAAGGTGTTGGACAAGGGCGTCGATATCCTGATTGGTACCACTGGCCGCATCATAGATTATGTGCGTCAGGGGGTGATCAATCTCAGCACCATACAGGCGGTAGTGTTGGACGAAGCCGACCGCATGTTCGATCTCGGTTTCATCAAAGATATTCGCTTCCTCTTTAGACGTATGCCAGACGCCAACGAGCGTTTGAATATGCTGTTCTCGGCGACCCTGTCGATGAAGGTGCAGGAGCTGGCCTACGATCATATGAATGATCCCGAGAAGGTCGAGATCGCGCCAAGTGAGAAGACGTCTAAAAACATCACCGAGGAGATCTTCTATCCTTCACAGGAAGAGAAGATGCGCTTGCTGCTTACTCTGATTGAGGAAGATTGGCCAGAAAAAGCTATCGTGTTCTCTAACACTAAGCACAGCTGCGAAAACCTTTGGGCTCACCTAGAGGGTGATGGTCACCGAGTTGGCCTGCTCACCGGCGATGTGCCACAGAAGAAACGTATCCGTATTCTCGAGCAGTTTACCGAGGGTCAGCTGGATATTTTGGTCGCGACAGACGTGGCCGCGCGCGGTCTGCATATCTCAGACGTGTCTCACGTGTATAACTATGATCTGCCCGATGACTGTGAAGATTATGTCCACCGTATCGGTCGTACCGGACGTGCGGGTCAGAAAGGGGTCTCTATCAGTTTCGCTTGTGAAGAGTACGCCCTGAACCTGCCGGCTATTGAGAATTATATTCAACATAGCATTCCTGTGACTAACTACGACAGCGAAGCGTTGCTCGATGATATTCCGCCACCAGTGCGCATTCATCGCAAGCATTCGCCACGTCCTGCAGGCCGTTCGGGTGGTAGTAAGCCACAGGGTGGCCGTCCAGGTGCACGTCCGAGACGCCACGACAGGACCCGTAGACACAGTTAATGAAGCACTCTGGCGTCAGTCCCTTGTATGCGGCCATTACCTTAGGCTCGAATAGTTTCAATATGCTGGTGGCGCAAACCCGCGCCGGCAAGCCGACCGTAGTGGCCAAGTATAAGCGCAAGGTACGCCTTGCCGAGGGGATAGGCATTGATGGTGTGCTCCGCCCCGAGGTGTTTGAGCGCGGCCTGGATTGTCTGCAGATGTTCTCGCAGATGCTGGACCGAGAAGGGGTGAGTCGTGACAATATCGCCGTCATCGCCACGGCGACCCTGCGTAGTATCGGCAACGCAGATGCCTTCTGCGAGGCTGCCTTACCTATCCTGGGACAACCCATAGAGATCATCTCTGGCCTGCGTGAGGCAGAGCTTATCTATCAGGGCATGGTCGCCACCACTCAAGGTGAGGGGCGACGCCTGGTGATCGATATCGGCGGCGCAAGTACCGAGTTCATCATAGGTGATGGCAATAAGGTGCTGCTTAAGACCAGCCTTCCCATGGGCTGTGTCACCTTCAAGGATAAATTCTTCAACAGCTTCCCATTTCAGCAACTGGATTTCGATGCGGCCCAGAGCCAGGTCGAGACCGTCCTGGGTGACTATCGCAGACAGCTGACCGATTATGGCTGGCACTGTGTGGTCGGCGCCTCGGGGACTGTGCAGTCCGTGGTGGAGCTACTCAACGATCGCGGCGTCTCCGCGACCATTACCCCGGCAGTGCTAGCCGATCTCAGGGGGGAGGTGCTGGCACAGACAGATGTGAGCCTGCGAGACATTCGCGGCCTGCATAGTGAGCGCGCGCCCACCTTCGCCGCCGGCTTAGCCATACTATCTGCCCTGTTTAATCTGCTCGACATTCAGTCCCTCAATCTCTCCGGCGGCGCCTTGAGAGAAGGCGTGCTGCATCAACTTGCCCAGCGAGTATTGGCCGCCTAGTTCTGCCTTTTATTGGCGATTGCCAACATTTAGATGCCCCCTTCAAGTTCGTAATATCTCCCTTCTTACTAAACAATATCTAAATTATTTGAATAATTTCATTTACTTATCTGCTTGACCTGCCTTTTCTCTTCTCCGCTTCTCTACATGAAGATCTTTTGTATATTGAAGATTGTATAAAATATGTGTTTTGTGTTATGTTTTTGTTGCGTCTGAGTTCTGTACCTACTTGAACCTAAATTAGTGGCTTGGATGCTAATAAAAAATAATGAGGAAGGGAGAATACAATGAAGTTAAATAGACTGGCTCAATACGTGAGTTTGGCCTGTGGTGGTTTAGCTGCGATAGCTGTTCCGACGTTTGCCGCCGACAATAGTGATGAGACTGTTGAGCGTATTGAAGTGACTGGTTCGCGAATAAAGCGCATTGACATGGAAGGGGCTAGCCCTATCACTACCATTACCGCAGATGAGCTGGCTAAATCAGGCTTTTCGACTGTGGGTGATGCGTTGCGTAGTTCTAATTTGAATGCCTTTGGCTCATGGGGCGGCGGTTCCAACAATGGGTGGGGATCGCAAGCAACAGTACAGCTTAAGGGAGCTTCTGCTTTTCATACGCTAACCTTGTTAGATGGTAAGCGTATGGCTAAGTCTCCAGTAATGGATGGTGGTGCGGCTAATATCAATACGATTCCAATGGCTGCGGTAGAGCGTATCGAGATTCTTACCGACGGCGCATCTGCTATCTATGGAACTGATGCTATAGCCGGTGTAGTTAATATTATTCTCAAGAAAGATTTTGAGGGTATTCAATTTGATGCTCGTATGGATAGACCGACCCAAGAGGGGGGGGACTCTTCCAACATGTCGTTCACTGGTGGTCTAGATTCAGAGAAGGGACATCTGGTTTTTACTGTTGAGCATTATGAGTCACAAAAAATCATGCAGAAGGATCGCTGGTATACCAGACCTTTTGTCAAAGAAGGTGGCAACCCTGAAGACTATCAAGATTGGGTCAATATCAGCCCTACTGGCCGTGTGCTCACGCAAGGTGATGCGGGCGGTTGGGTTTATTCAACACCGTTTTCAAATTCCGAAAAGAGCTGTGCCGATGTTTATGGCGAGGCTTTTGTCGGCTCTTTGATTGATAGTGATTATCCAGGTGATACACTATGTGCCTACGATTACACCCAAGCGGCCGCAACATCCGTTGGCCAAACTCGAAATAATACATTAATACACTATTCTTACGAGTTAACCGATAGCATTGAATTGACCGCGAGAGCCTATTGGGCATCGAATGAGACAAAGGATATTTCGGCGCCTGTACCTGCTTCTATCAGTATTCCCGAAGGGCTGCCCGCCTATACGACCCCAGAGGGGTTAGAGCTTGTCGAATTGGTTGCAGATCCTAGTGCAGGAATGAATTATCGATTTGATACGGCTGGCGACAGGGTCGCAGAGCATCACGATAATATTTATGATTTCCTCATAGGACTAGATGGTTCAGCAGAGCATTTCGATTGGGATGTCGCAGTTAATTACAACAAATATGATAACTACACTTGGGGAACTGGTTATCAATTAAAAGGGGCGACGACAGATCTTGTTGGTCATTGGGATGAAGATACAAACTCTTTCGTAGGTTGGGACCCTCGAGATCCAAACTCAGCCTTACCTCCTGGGGCAACGGCTAACTATGATAAGCGGATGTCAGCGTCTTATTTGGATGTTAATGGCGGCCTTTCTTTTAACTTATTTGAGTTACCAGCCGGAGATGTAGGCATGTATATCGGTGCTTCTTATCGCGAAGAAACACTGGACTCTAAAGTAGATGCGTTAGCCGAAGCAGGTCAGATAGTTGGTGGCAATGGTGGCTCTGGTGGTGCGGGTGAGCGTGATGTTAAAGCGGCATACTTCGAGGTTGTTTTGCCCATTATTGACAGCCTAGAGTTGAACCTTGCCGGTCGCTACGATGATTATTCTGATTTTGGGGGTACCTTTAATCCTCAGGTTTCTATTCGTTATAACGTTATAGACTCGCTATTACTGCGTGGCTCTTGGGGAACCGGTTTCCGTGCTCCAACCTTGTCTGACTTGTATCAAGGCACTTCTGAAGGCTTTGGTTATATTAAGAATTACCTCAACTGTTATAAAGAAGGCGAAGACATTGATACCTGTGATCGCTGGGATTATGGCGCAACCCGAACTGGTGGCAATGAGGCGTTAAAGCCTGAAGAGTCAGAATCGTACAATATCGGTGTGGTTTGGGAAGTGACAGACGAAATCAACCTATCGGTTGATTATTGGTCATTGGAAACGACTAACCTCATATCAGAGCTTGATGCGAGTGAAATCGTAAGAACTCAGGCAAAACTATGGGAACTTGCTGATGCCAATGGGGAACCTCGCCCTGATGTTTCTAGCGTATATCCTGGTACCTCAATAAGCCAAATCGGTAACGGTAAGATTGATTATGTTGTCAGTCAGAAACTTAACGTTGGATTAAGTGAACGAGAAGGGATAGACGTAAAACTGGGCGCAGGTTTTGGTTCTGACTACGGTGACTTCAAATTTGGCTTGGGCTGGTCTTATTTCTTAAAGTATAAGTCGTCCTATTCGCAGGCAGGTGCGCAGATCTTGTCTGATGATTATGCCGGTCGCGAAGATACCCCTGCCCACAGAATAAATCTAACCGCTGATTATAGTTTTGGCGATCACGCGCTGAGTTACTTTGGTAACTATATTGGCTCTCAAAAGAGTTGGGATATAGTAGAAGGAAGCTGGGACGCCGAAGCTGGTGAGACCGCTGATGATGGACAACTTTATGAAGTTGATTCTGTTTTCTATCATAACCTTACTTACACCTACACTCTGCCTTGGAACAATAGCATTTCCTTAGGTGTTACTAACCTTACAGATGAAGATCCTAAGTTCAAATACGATGGTACATACAACGGTAATTTGTATGATATTCGTGGACGGACCTATTGGGCTGGATTCCGTCAGTCTTTCTAATATTTATAGAGCAAAAGGCCGCAGTTGCGGCCTTTTTTATTGGTGCGGGTTTAGTCGAGGATCTTCGCCAGATCCACCTCGAGAGAGGTTTCTGGACGCTCGACGATACGACCTATCTCCTTGCCATCCTGCTTCACGATGAAGGTTGGGATGCGGGTAAAATCATACTTGGCAGCTAGGCCTTCTGGGTCGAGTTTCTTACGATCCACCCCTATGTAGGTCACCTTGATGTTCGGGTTGTTGGCCGCTTCCATGATGCGGATGAAGCGCGGCGTCTCACGGTGACAATCTGGGCACCAGGTACCTATGATGACGACAATCTCGGTTGGTGTCTGCAGCTTCTTGATTGGCGCGATGGCGGCCTCGTCGACCTGGTAGCTCTTATAGCCCTGGGTGAAATCATCAAGCTCTGTGACTAAGGTTTGGGCTTGTACTTCGCCGGTCAGTATCACTTCCTGTTTCTCCTCACTGCAAGTGGCGATAAAGCCTTCCTGCTTTTCATCGAATGCACAGCCATTATTTGCCAGTGCCTGAGTGCTAAAGAACAGCGCTGTGGTGGCAAGTAATGCTTTAATATTATTGGTCATAAATAGTACCTCAGGCCCGTAGACAAAAACCAGAATTGAGAATTCATTTCATTCTGATGCTATTCAATCATCTAAGTTGCACCGAGAGTAGCGCGAATGCGGCGAGCTGTTAACTGGATCACGCCATGGTCGATAGCTTAGCGCAGGGCTTCACACATTTGTCGCTAAATTGCAGAAATTCTCTGCGCTTGGCAACAAGGTGTTAACCCTGCGAGCCACCTACAGTAAGTTAAGCGGCGACCAGCTTGGCCAGATCGGCCGGGCGATAGTAGACAGACTTGAGCACCTTGCCCTGACGTACCACCTTGCCGGCCATCTCCACATCTTTGGCGCACTTGGCGATGATGAAGTCGCCCTTGCGGCTGCCAACGATCTCAACGCCCTGCTTGGCATAGTGAGCTATGGTCTCTTCCAGCTCCTGCTCGTTGCGACACACCTTGCTCATGTTGCTCGAATGCACCTCGTCCCAGCAGCGGACGAAGTCGATGTCGCGGTTCTTGGCGACATGCAGCAGCAGATCGATCACATAGCTGATCTCCAGGCGATCACTCATCTGCGTGGCGCCAAGATGCACCAGGCGGCCCATGAGTACATAGACAGAATCGACGATGGCATCGGCCTGCTCGACGCGGCTATCGGCCTCGGCCAGCTCGGTTAATTCCTCGATGGCGAGTGAGGTGTGCAGGGTATCGGCCTGCTCATCCAGGCTGGACTCATCTTCGATAGGCAGATCGAAGGTGGAGCGGAACTGGTGGATGTCGCGGTAGAGGTGGTCGTAAAGGGGCTGATCGAGTGCGGTCAGTTTCATCTGTGTGCCTTATGGGTCTTGAGTGTCTATATGCGTGGCGGCAATTTTAATTTAACCGGTCGCTAATTGAAAGTTAGCTCCCTTATACCGGCTGGGTTAGCGGTATACGACCGCGAGAATAGGGGATTACCTGCTGTCTGGGTGACTTTTTTCCCATGAGGAAAGCCAGGGATATATGTGGATATCCTGCATAACCAGTCTCAAAAAGCCGCTCTTGGTGAATTTGTACGCTTTATGGGACATAAGCCCTATGGTCTCATGGCGTCGATATGCCCGCCCGGTCTGGACTGGATTGTTAAAAATGTGTAACTATGTTTGACCCGTCTGGCGATGAAACGGCCCGTTCATAGTTCAATTGGCTGGTTTGATCGCCGGGGAGAAGAATAGGAAACCCCATAATTATAATAAGGATTACCCATGACCTCTCATCAGCAGTCGCCAGAACAGCCTGGCAGAGATTCGAGTCCCGCGTCGGCTATACGCCACAAGCAGCCGACGCTACTAGATGCCCTGATCCCCATTATCGCCCTGGTCTGTATGTTAACGGCCTCTGTGTATCTCTTCTCGTCCGACAGCTCCTATGGTGCCAACCAGATTGCCCTGATCATGGCGGCCTGTATTACTCTGGTTATCGGGGTGAAGAACGGCTATAGCTGGAAGGAGATGGAGGCGGGTATCGTCAAGAGTGTCTCCCTGGCCACAGGCGCCCTGTTGATCCTGTTTTCGGTCGGTTCCCTGATCGGCACCTGGATCCTGGCCGGCACCGTGCCGACCATGATCTTCTATGGTATGAAGATCTTAAACCCAGATTATTTCTATGCCGCCTCCTGCCTACTGTGCGCCGTGGTGGCCCTGAGTATCGGTAGCTCCTGGACGGTCGCCGGCACCCTAGGTATCGCCCTAATCGGTGTCGCCGGTGCCATGGGGCTGAGCGTCGAGATCACCGCCGGCGCCATCATCAGCGGCGCCTACTTTGGTGACAAGATGTCGCCCATGTCAGACACCACTAACCTGGCGCCCGCGGTTGCCGGCAGCGAGCTGTTTGGCCATATTCGCCACATGGTGTGGACCACGACTCCGAGCATATTGCTTGCCCTGATAGGCTTCCTGTTTATCGGCCTTAACAGCGACAGCAGCGGCGTGGCGACGGATCTGGCTGCGACCATGGCACGTATCGAGACCCAGTATCATCCCGGCCTTCATCTGCTGCTGCCCCTGCTGGTGGTGTTAGTGCTGGCCTACAAGAAGTTACCCGCCTTCCCGACCGTGATTCTGGGTACCCTGGCCGGCGCCATCTGCGCGGCGCTGTTTCAGTTTGACGGCGTGATCAAGTTCGTCAACGACGACAGCCTGCCGACTATGGTCGCCCTGGTGAAGGGGATCTGGGTTGCCATGTTCGATGGCTACACTGCCAACACGGGTGATAAGACGCTCGACAGCCTGCTGAGCCGCGGCGGCATGAGCAGCATGGTCAATACCGTCTGGTTGATCCTCTGCGCCATGGCCTTCGGCGGCGTGATGGAAAAGACAGGTCTGCTGCAGCGTCTGCTGCAAGGCGTGCTGCGCCTGGTAAAATCCAGCGGCAGCCTGATCATCACCACCCTGGCGAGCTGCATCGGCGCCAACTTGATCACGGGCGATCAGTTTATTGCCATCTTGCTGCCGGGTCGTATGCTCAAGGTCGAGTATGAGAAGCATGGTCTGGCGCCGGTTAACCTGAGCCGTGCTCTGGAAGATTCGGCCACCATCACCAGCCCCTTGGTGCCCTGGAACACTTGTGGCGCCTACATGGCCAGCACCTTAGGCGTGGCGACCATCGCCTATCTGCCTTTCGCCTTCTTTAACCTCATCTGTCCTTTCGTCAGTGCGGCCTACGCCTACTATGACTTCAAGATCGAGCGGCTCGATGATAGTGAAGCCGTGGAGGCCGTGGCCTAGGTTTAAATTAGGTACTTAGCCCCGGTCTCGCAGACCAGGGCTATGAGTTGCCAGAGCTTTTAGGTGATAGTGCTAAGAGCTGATAGGGCTTACTTGATGAAGGCGAAGGCGTCGCCGTAGAGATGTTCCTCTTCGACGCCTATCTCGCGGAAGACTTCACGGGCGGCGCCGACCATGTCAAAACGACCGGCGATATAGATGTCGTAGCCGTTGAGGCTGACATAATCTTGCTTGATCTGGGCCAACAGATTGGCCGTCTTACCCTGCCAATCTGGCGTCGACTCTTCTACCACGGGCACGAAATGTAGCCAGGGGTGATCCTGGTGCCACTGGCGCGCCAGCGACTCATAGTACATGGCGTCCTGATTACGACAGCCCCAGTAGAGGGTGGTTTCGACCTTCTGATCCAGGGCAATCGCTTGCTCGACGATACTCTTGATGTAAGAGAAGCCAGTGCCGCCGGCGATCAGCAGTCGTGGTCTGTGGCTGTCGCTGCGCAGGAAGGCTTCGCCGCCCGGCGCCTCGATGTCGATATATTCGCTCTGCTGTAAACGTTCGACCACCTGCATGGGGTAGCTCTCGCTGACCGCCGCGCCAATGTGCAGCTCGATCTGCTCGCTACCCGGCGCCGAGGCGATAGAGAAGGGACGTTTATCTTTTTCACCCATTACGACGCAAAGGTACTGACCAGCCTGAAATTCAAAGCTGGTTTCTGGGGTTAATGCTACCTGATAGACGGCATCATTAAAGGCGGTAACATGTTCAACTTTACAGCGTATGGTGTTCATTCGTTTTCCTTTCAGACCCTCTCTGTGGAGGTTTAGCACCTCTGAATACCCGATTAAATTGTTCAGGTATTCAAAGGGTTAACTTCTTTGATTTATTTTTAAAATTCAGACGATTAGTTTACGCCTGATATTGATTATAGTGTCGGGGCATCGTCTATGCCCAGGTCATCCCAGATAGCATCGATTCTCTGTTTGACCGCTTCGTCCATGACGATTGGGGTGCCCCACTCGCGGTTGGTTTCCCCTTCCCACTTGTTGGTGGCATCCATCCCCATCTTGGAGCCGAGTCCGGCCACAGGAGAGGCAAAATCCAGGTAGTCGATAGGGGTGTTGTCTATCATGACGGTATCGCGTTTTGGATCCATCCGGGTGGTGATTGCCCAGATAACATCGTTCCAGTCGCGGCAGTTGACATCCTCATCCACTATGATGATGAACTTGGTGTACATAAACTGGCGCAGGAAGGACCAGGCGCCCATCATCACCCGCTTGGCGTGCCCTGGATATTGCTTGCGGATAGAGATCACCGCCATGCGATAAGAGCAGCCTTCGGGCGGCAGATAGAAGTCGACGATCTCAGGGTATTGCTTACGCAAGATAGGCACGAACACCTCGTTCAGTGCCACCCCAAGCATGGCAGGCTCATCGGGTGGCCTGCCGGTATAGGTGCTGTGGTAGATGGCGTCGCGTCTATGGCTGACATGGGTCACTGTGAACACGGGGAACTCGTCGGTTTCGTTGTAGTAACCCGTGTGATCCCCGTAGGGGCCCTCTTCGGCCATCTCGCCCGGTTCGATATAACCTTCGAGGATGATCTCGCTGGTGGCGGGCACCTCGAGATCGCAGCTCAGCGCCTTACATACCTCGGTGCGCTCGCCGCGCAGCAGGCCGGCAAAGGCGTATTCGCTCATGGCGTCAGGCACTGGCGTTACGGCGCCTAAGATGGTCACGGGGTCGGCGCCCAGCGCCACCACAACCGGGTAACGTTCGCCCGGATGCTGCTCTTTAAAGTCTTTGAAGTCCAGTGCGCCGCCGCGATGATCCAGCCAGCGCATGATCAGCTTGTTCTTGCCCAGTAGCTGCTGGCGATAGATACCTAAGTTTTGTCGCTTTTGCCTCGGGCCCTTGGTAATGGTCAATCCCCAGGTCACCAGCGGAGCCACGTCGCCAGGCCAGCAGTGCTGAATAGGCAGCTTGGTGAGATCCACCTCATCGCCGCTGACCACCACCTCCTGGCAAGGGGCGTTGCGCACCGTCTTTGGCGGCATGTTCAGCGCCTGCTTGAACATAGGGATCTTGGAGATGGCATCTTTAAAGCCGCGTGGCGGTTCAGGTTCTTTGAGGAAGGCCAGCAGCTCACCCACATCGCGCAGGGCGAGGGGATCTTCCTTGCCCAGGGCCATGGCAACGCGTTTTGGGGTGCCAAACAAGTTGGCCAGCACAGGCATTGTCTTGCCGACAGGATTTTCAAACAGCAGCGCCGGGCCCTTGGCTCTCAGCACACGATCGGCGATCTCTGTCATCTCCAGATGGGGATCGACAGGGTGGGCGATACGCTTAAGTTCGCCATTGGCTTCGAGGTGATCGATAAAACTGCGTAAATCCTTAAAACTCATTTGGAAATACTCGCGTTGAGAAAAATGTGATATGGCGCGCACTATACCATTTATGGGCGCTATTCCCAAATAGCTTGCGTCGGCTTTGCGACCCCGGCATGGCAAGATTTTCAGGGGGTATAATTAAGGGTAAGATGCGGTAAACCCCTTGAGAGTGAGGTGGCAAGATGAAGCCCGATATGAAACCTTTATTGCTCCTGGCGGGCGTGCTCTGGCTCGGCGCCTTGCCGCCCGTGTCTAACTCTGCCTGGGCGTTCAAGATAGACGATGAATTTGAGATAGATCCTGATTTTGGCGTGGACCCAGATTGGGAGTATCGCCCCGACTGGGACAGAGACTTCTATGATCCCTGGCGCTGGCGTATCGGCATAGGCACTGGCTTTCCCTACTGGCGCCATGGCAGCTATGGCTATTGGCGTGATGGCTGGCGTTACCCCTATCGTTACCAGCCGCGCAAATACCGCAAGCCGAAACCCATCGCACCGCCGCAGCAAGTCACCACAAGTTTTACCCAGAGCGATGCCATTAAGAGCCTGCCAGCTAATACTAGGGTGAGGGTGAAAGAGGGCAGGACGGTATATGAATGGCAAGGGGTGGAATATATCTACGACTGGAATAGCGACAGCTACGTCAAGCTTAAGTAGCTGTCATTCTGTTGCTTCTCTTTAGCAATTAGATGGGCTGCAGCCAGCGCTCGCTTCTAAACCAATAGTAGTGCTCGGGATCGTTAGAGAAGGCGATCCTGTGCGCCTTGCCGGTGATCTCTTCGCGCGGAACGAAGCCGATGACGCGTGAGTCGGCGCTGGCGTCGCGATTATCCCCAAGTGCCAGGTAGTGTCCTTCGGGGACAGTTACCGGGCCGAAATTGGCCAGTCTCGAGGGTTGGTCATTCAGCCTGATGGCGTGGGATTTGCCGGGCAGGGCCTCTTGCCAAACGCTAAAGGCTGTTTGTCCATCGCTAAGGGCTTCTTTCCCTTCGCTAAAGGCTTTTTCGGTATTCTCTGTAAGTGCCAGTGGCTCGGCGCGATAGTTGAGGGCCACACCGTTGAGATAGAGGCGGTTGTTGCGCATCGCCAGAGTGTCGCCGGGCAGGCCTATGATGCGTTTGACCAGCTTCTTGTCGGCCTTGACCGAGTCGAAGGTGATGATGTCGCCGCGCTCTGGGTCGGCCAGCTTCATCAGGCTGACATGGGTGAAGGGGAGGCGCAGATCGTAGGCCATCTTGTTCACCAGTATGCGGTCGCCCTGCACTATGGTGGGCAGCATGGAGCCGCTGGGCACATGGTTCCAGTCGGCCACCGCGCTACGAAATATTAGGGCCTGTTGACCTTTCCTGTTTGTTTTTGCAGCAGTTTGCAGGTTATTGATACAAGGCGGAGCCTGTACCGTGTAGTTATTCTACACAAACTGGCGACAACGCCGTAGAAATGGCCTGCAAGCGCTGCCCAAAGGGTTCATCTCAACGCGCCCTGCTCAGTGTTGTTCGCAATTGCCATAGTATAACTATGCTTCATTGCTTACGCCTTGAGCATAACGCGGTGAGATTGAACAAAAATTAAACCTGAAAGATCAACAGGCCCTCGCATCAGGCCGATAAATAGACTGAACTGGCGGTGGTGTTTCACTTGTCGCATCACTTTTTTTAGCATACCAACTCCTTGGAAAGTAAAGTGTCTTAGCATCAGATGCCGCATCGCCCAAGTGGTTCCTGCTGTGTAATCCCAGAAGCGTAAGCAAATATTTTTGCTCTGCCGAGCTCGGCATTGATATAGTGCTGCCTGTTGTCCTAAGGCCATACCCATGGAGAGAGAATGAAGTATCAGTGGATATTATTTGACGCCGATGAAACCCTGTTTCATTTCGACGCCTTTAAAGGATTACAGTTGATGTTTTCGCGCTTCGGTGTGGATTTCACCCTAGCCGATTTCGAAGAGTATCAAACGGTTAATCTGCCTTTGTGGGTGGATTATCAAGACGGTAAGATCAGCGCCCGTCACCTGCAGGTGACCCGTTTCGAGCGGTGGGCCGAGAAGCTTTCTGTCACCGCCGAGCACCTTAATTCGGCGTTTCTCACGGCCATGGCCGATATCTGTACCCTGCTGCCCGGCGCCGCCGAGCTGGTGGATGCCCTCTATGGCAAGGTGAAGATGGGGATCATCACCAATGGCTTTACCGACCTGCAGACTGTGCGTCTACAGCGTACCGGCTTGCTGCATGCCTTCTCGCCCGTGGTGATCTCGGAAGAGGTGGGGGTGGCTAAACCCGACGTGGCGATCTTCGAACACGCCCTGTCGCAGATGGCTCATCCGCCCAGAGAGCATGTGTTGATGGTGGGAGATAATCCCCACTCAGATATTCAGGGTGGGCTTAACGCCGGCTTCGATACCTGTTGGCTCAACCGCGCCAGTCAGCCAGTCCCCGAGGGGATCACGCCGCACTATCAGGTGGCATCACTCACCGAGCTGCACCACCTACTACTTAAGGGCTAATGCCAATAGGGTTAACAGCCCGAATCCACAATCTCGAAACTTGGGCCCTGGGTAGTACTCAGGGCCTGTGTGTATTTGAGGTAGCAGTTCTCGCTACTGGACTTCTTGCTCGGGTGCATGAAGCGGATAAAGGGCTCGGCTTTGTTATTGTGAAAGTACCAGTCGGCCGGGTCATCGGCGTTGAACACGGCATCGGCAAAACTGGCCTCGAGCAGGAGATCCCAGGCGTGGGCCGAGTCGGCGGCCGGGTAACCATAGGCGAGTTCCACCTGATCGCCGTTGAGGCTTATGTTTGTGCTGGCTTGCGTCTGCAGGTTTTCCAGACTCGCCTTGGTAAACACCAGGGGTAGGGTGCCGCTCATCTCGCTCTTGAGTCCCTGTAGGGCGGCGATGCGGGCATCGGACTGGATATTGATGAAACGTGGCAGGGCAATGGTGGCCAGAATGCCGAGTATGATGACAGTGATGACAAGTTCAATCAGGGTAAATCCGTTACGTTTCATCTTGCTACCTGGGGTTGGCTTTGTGCCTATACTACACTCTGAGCAGGCGTTTGATCCCTAAAATAGGTCCGA
The DNA here is from genome assembly GCF_007636505.1 of Shewanella sp. KCT. NCBI lineage: Bacteria > Pseudomonadati > Pseudomonadota > Gammaproteobacteria > Alteromonadales > Shewanellaceae > Shewanella > Shewanella sp. KCT. The sequence goes on along the minus strand of NZ_LVDJ01000002.1, from coordinate 450,499 downwards.
AAAGGTTGTTTTTAACGCATTTGTCATCGAAAAATGCCTTAATGGATTATTTGTTGCTCAGTTAGTGAAATTTAGGCTTTACATTTAAAGTCCATTTCCTTACTATTCTCGGCGTTCGGAGAGATGGCAGAGTGGTCGAATGCACCGGTCTTGAAAACCGGCACGGGTTTATAGCCCGTCTAGGGTTCAAATCCCTATCTCTCCGCCACATTAACAAAGCCCGCTTTATAGCGGGCTTTGTGCTATCTAGCATATAGGAAATGAGAAATAGCCGGGTTCCTAACGTTTAAGTCCGACTATCTCTCCGCCACCTTAAGAAAAAGGGCTTCCAGAAATGGAAGCCCTTTTTCGTTTTGGCGGGCCATTATCTAAAGTCTGGTCATAGGGATTATTTGAACCCAGGGTTCCTAATGTTTAGATCTAGCTATCTCTCTATCACATTAAGAGGAAGGGCTTCCAGAAATGGAAGCCCTTTTTCGTTTTGGCTGGCCATTATCTAAATTCTGGCCATAGGGATTATTTGAACCCAGGGTTCCTAATGTTTAGATCTAGCTATATCTCTATCACATTAAGAGGAAGGGCTTTCAGAAATGGAAGCCCTTTTTCGTTCTAGCCCTTTTTTGTTCTAGCGCTAGCTAAGTTCTACCTAAGCGACTAAGCAAACATAAGCACTTTGAACCTAGGGTTCCTAATATTTAGGTCTGGATTCCTGTCTATTCCATTTTGCTAGCCCATCGTCATCTGTGCCTAGGGGTTAATTCTAGTTCTCCTTTCCTTGCTTTAATTCCGTCTAACCCAACCTCAGTTGCATATACCTTGCATAATTATTCGCCAACGTGAATAGGCAAGTGGTCGTTAATCGGGGAAGAGGGGGCCGGTTTTACTGGGAACTTGCGAGTAGATAAGTAGGTGATAATGGGCTTGTGGCTCACAAAAATGCCAGCTTTTGTGATCAGTTTTGGTGTTTTTGGGGTTTAAAAATTGTTAAATGTGACGTTTTTATCGCTAATTTGAATAAATTTTGAACATCAGGCTGGATTCCCGCTTTCTTTTACCGAGCGCTTTTTGCTATGCTCCCGCGGCATAAAAATACAGTGTAAATGATTCGCATTTTTTCAATTGCTGTCGATCGCATTCCAATTTTGGACTGATCTATTGAAACCTACTCCTAGTCATTTTCTGGCCGACGCACAGCGTGACCTCGCCCGGCTGGCAATTAGTCATCAGAAACAGTTGGCCTATCTGTTAAGCCTGCTGTTGCTCTGCTATTGCCTCTCGGTGGTGATCTCCAGCTACTTAGATAGTCGTGAGCTGATGCAGCTGTTGTCAGACTGGCTGCTATGGGAGTCCTTCGATCTCTCCATGATGGGGCCTGTGTTCATCAGCCCGCTATTCATCTATCCATATCTCTGTCTCTGTTTCATCGCTTATCAGCTGTTTTGCCTCCTGGCTTCCCAAGGGCCAGGCTACCCACTGCTGACATGCGATCTTAAGAGCGTTGAACATGACGCTCACGGCTGTCGCGCCCCTCCAAGCCTAACACTCTGTTTATAAAATACTTTAAGTATCCTTAGCCGCTTAATTTTCGCAGCTTGAGCCCTATTTTGCGCTCTATGCTTGCCCCTTGCTGGCCCGGATACCCTTGCCAAGCCCATTTGGCAATCTCATAAACTAGGGTTAGAGGAATATTCCTTGTGTTAATTCGAAACTTTGCCAAAGCAAGCTGTGCCATGGCGGCGCTGATGTTGGCAGGCTGTGAAGGTGGCGTACTCGATCCAAAGGGACAGGTGGGGATCGATGAGAAGCAGTTGATCGTGATTGCCACCTTATTGATGTTGATCGTGGTGATCCCTGTGATCGTCATGACCTTGTACTTCGCCTGGAAGTATCGCGACGGTCGCGATCATGAAATCTATGCACCTAAGTGGGCGCACTCTAAGACGATCGAATTGGTGGTCTGGTGCGTGCCTATCGTCATTGTCGGCATTCTGGGTGTGATCACCTGGCATTCGACCCATAAGCTGGACCCTTATCAACCGCTGGAGCATGAGGCCGAGCCGATCACCGTCGAGGTGGTGTCACTCAACTGGAAGTGGTTGTTTATCTATCCTGAGCAGGGGATCGCCTCGGTCAACGAGCTGGCGTTTCCTGCCAATGTGCCGGTGAACTTTAAGATAAGTTCCGATACGGCCATGAACTCCTTCTTCATTCCCCAACTGGGTAGTCAGATCTACTCCATGGCGGGCATGACCACTAAGCTGCATCTGATCGCCAACGAGCCTGGTACCTACAAGGGGATCTCGGCCAACTACAGTGGTGCGGGCTTTACCGGCATGAAGTTCAACGCCATCGCCACACCAACCCGCGGCGATTTCAACGCCTGGGTTGCCAAGGTGAAGCGCGAAGGCGCGGCGCTCGGCCCAGAGAGTTATCGCGAACTGGCGAAAGAGAGCAGTAATAATCCCGTGAGCTACTACGCCTCGGTCAGTGACGGCCTGTTTGAGCAGATCGTTATGCAGTACATGCATCACCACCAGATGCCTGCCGCCACACACGGGCAGTCACACGAGGTGCATGCATCTGAGTCATCTAACACGACGGGAGGCGAACACTAATGTCGTCTTTTCTTGGAAAATTAACACTGGATGCGGTTCCCTTCCACGAACCCATCATCATGGTGACCCTGGCTGCGGTCGCCGTAATAGGCCTTATTATCGCGGCCCTGATCACCAAGCATAAGAAATGGGTTCCTTTATGGCGCGACTGGCTGACCTCGGTCGACCATAAACGCCTGGGGATCATGTATATCCTGCTGGCCTTCGTCATGCTGATCCGTGGCTTCTCCGATGCCATCATGATGCGTACTCAACAGGCCATGGCTACCAATGGCGCCGCCGGCTACCTGCCGCCCGAGCACTATGACCAGATCTTCACCGCCCATGGCGTCATCATGATCATCTTCATGGCGATGCCCTTCATGATCGGCCTGATGAACCTGGTGTTACCGCTGCAGATAGGCGCGCGCGACGTTGCCTTTCCGTTTCTGAATAACCTCAGCTTCTGGTTGACCGCCTCCGGCGCCGTGCTGATCAACATCTCTCTGGGGGCGGGTGAGTTTGCCAAGACAGGTTGGGTGGCCTATCCGCCGCTGTCTGAACTGGCCTACAGTCCCGGAGTTGGGGTCGATTACTATATCTGGGCGCTGCAGATCTCCGGCATAGGGACCACCCTCACCGGGGTCAACTTCCTGGTGACCGTGCTTAAGATGCGCGCGCCGGGCATGAAGTTGATGCAGATGCCGATCTTCACCTGGACCTGTACCTGGGCCAACATACTGATCGTTGCCTCATTCCCGATTCTGACGGCCGTGCTGGCCATGCTGACCCTGGACAGATACATGGATTTCCACTTCTTCACCAACGAAGGCGGTGGTAATGCCATGATGTATATCAACCTGTTCTGGGCCTGGGGACACCCAGAGGTGTATATCCTGATCCTGCCAGCCTTCGGTATCTTCTCCGAGGTGATCTCAACCTTCACCGCCAAGCGTCTGTTTGGTTACAAGTCTATGGTATGGGCCAGCGGCGCCATCTCGATTCTGGGCTTCATCGTCTGGTTGCATCACTTCTTTACCATGGGCTCGAGTGCTAACGTCAACGCCTTCTTCGGGGTGATGACCATGGTGATTGCCGTGCCGACCGGGGTGAAGCTGTTTAACTGGCTGTTTACCATCTACCGTGGACGCCTGAAGCTGACGGTGCCCGTACTCTGGACCCTGGGCTTCATGGTGACCTTCACCATAGGCGGCATGACCGGTGTGTTGCTGGCGGTGCCCGGCGCCGACTATGTGCTACACAACAGCCTGTTTTTGATTGCGCATTTCCATAACACCATCATAGGCGGCGCCGTGTTTGGCTACCTGGCAGGCTTTGCCTTCTGGTTCCCTAAGGCGACCGGTTTCCACCTCAACGAACGTCTGGGTAAGGCGGCATTTTGGTGCTGGCAGGTGGGCTTCTATGTCGCCTTCATGCCGCTGTATGTGCTGGGCTTCCTCGGCATGACACGTCGTCTCAATCAGACAGATAACCCGGACTGGAACTTCTGGATCTATCTGGCGGCGGTCGGTGCCTGCATCATCTTCGTCGGCATTGTGCTGCAGTTCGTTCAGCTGTACGTGAGCATCCGCGATCGTGAGCAGAACCGTGACACCACCGGCGACCCTTGGAATGGTCACACCCTTGAGTGGTCGACCGCTTCGCCACCTCAGTTCTATAACTTTGCCCGTCTGCCTCAGGTCGTCGATATCGACGCCTTCACCCATGCCAAGGAGCAGGGCCAGGCCTATCAGATGCAGGAGAGCTACCAGCCGATCCACATGCCGAAGAATACCGGCCATGGAGTCTGGATGGCCCTTGGGATCACCGCCGCCGGCTTTGCCGCCATCTGGCACATCCTCTGGCTGGCCATCGCAGGTTTCCTGGGCGCCTTCATCGTCTTCCTGATGCGTGCCTACGACACGGACACCGACTACTACGTGCAGGGTGATGAGGTTAAGCGTATCGAAACCGCGCACCTGAACAACTTATCTAAGGGGCAGATATGAGTATTGCTATCCCAGCTGACCTGAGTGTTACCCAGGTCGAGACCCTACATGAGGAGCACCATGATACCGGCGAGAACACCTTGCTGGGCTTCTGGATCTACCTGATGACCGACTGCATCCTGTTTGCCTCGGCCTTCGCCACCTATGCAGTGCTCTACATGAACACAGACGGCGGCGTGTCGGGCAAGGATATCTTCGAGCTGGACTTCGTTCTGATTGAAACCGCGGCGCTGCTGCTCAGCAGTATCACCTATGGCCTGGCGCTGATCTTTGCCAAGCGTCATCACAAGGGGGCGACCCTGGCCTGGTTGGCGGTGACCTTCGCTTTAGGCTGTGTGTTCATCGGCATGGAGGTGAATGAGTTTCATCACCTGATCCTCGAGGGCAATGGCCCGCAGCGTAGTGCCTTCCTCTCCGCCTTCTTCGCCCTGGTGGGCATGCATGGTCTGCACGTGAGTACTGGCCTAGTGTGGATGGCGATCATGATGCTTGAGGTGGTTAAGCGCGGCACGGGCGGACGCACCCTGACTCGCCTGAACTGCCTCAGCCTGTTTTGGCATTTCCTGGACATCGTCTGGATCTGCGTGTTCACCGTGGTTTATTTGATGGGGGTCTTATTATGAGCCAAGCCACTACCCATGGTCAGGACGATCTGGCCGCCAGCATCAAGTCCTATCTTACCGGCTTCCTGCTCTCTGTGGTGTTGACCGGCATTCCCTTCTGGGCGGTGATGACCCACAGTCTGGAGACCTCGACCACCCTGGCCATAGTGCTGGTGCTGGCCGTGGTACAGATTCTGGTGCATCTTAAGTATTTCTTGCATCTGGATTTCTCCAAGGAAGGCAAGGTGAATACCCTGTCGTTTATGTTTACCGCCCTAGTGATTGTCATGGTGGTTGGCCTGTCGGTGTGGATCATCTACGCCGCCAACGACCTCATGATGTAGGAGAGGTTGCATGATTAGGCATTCGACCTCAACTCAGGTGGCCGCGCCCTTGGGGGCTTATCTTCAGGTGACCAAACCCGGGATTATCATGGGAAACCTCATCGCCGTGGTGGGCGGGTTTCTCTTGGCCGCCAGGGGGGAGGTCGATGCCGTCTTGATGCTGGCGACGCTGCTGGGGCTCTCTCTGGTGGTGGCCTCAGGCTGCGCCATCAATAACTATATCGACCGGGATATCGACGCCAAGATGCAGCGCACCTGCCTTAGGGCGACGGTGACCGGCGCTATCCCACTAAAGCAGGTGCTTGGCTTAGGCATAGTCCTTGGCGCACTCGGCTTTGGCCTGCTGGCCTGGTTTACCAACCTGGCGGCCTTGCTGTTTGCCGCCTTCGGCTATCTGGTCTACGTGGGGCTCTATAGCCTCTACATGAAGCGTAATTCTATCTATGGCACTCTGGTAGGTAGCCTCTCGGGCGCCGTGCCGCCCGTAGTGGGTTATTGCGCCGTGACCGGCAGAATAGATGGCGCTGCGCTGATCCTGCTGGCCATGTTCAGCCTGTGGCAGATGCCGCACTCCTATGCCATCGCCATCTTTCGCTTTAAGGACTATGAGGCGGCCAATATTCCTGTGCTGCCTGTGGCCCAAGGCGTAGAAAAGGCCAAGCTGCATATCGTCTTCTACATTGCCCTGTTCGCCTTGGTATCGACCCTGCTACCCCTGGCGGGTTATACCGGGGTGGGCTTTATGGCGGTGAGTTGCGTGACCAGCTTCTGGTGGCTACTGATGGCGCTGAAAGGCTATCGCAGCGATGTGAACCTGCTGCGTTGGTCGCGCCAGGTGTTTGGTTTCTCGATACTGACCATAGCTATTTTGAGCCTTACCATGGCGCTGGACTTTCAGGTGGCCGATCAGGCACCGCTGCTGGCAATGTAGGGCTAGCAGTCGCGCTTTAAGAAGAAAGCAAAAGGCGACCCATCTGGGTCGCCTTTTTATTGCTTGGCATCTTACTTGGCTCTCTTTCACAGACAGCTATTTCAGTGAAAAATAGATGTCGGTTACCAGCTCATGCTCCGCCACTTCGGGGAAGAAGTTGTGGTACTCGAAGTAGAGAGGAAAGTCCCTCAGCTCCTCGCCGCTCTGGGGCAGCCAGTCGCGGTAGAACTGATAGATCTTATCGTCCATCTGGTCGTGCGGCCCCTGGTGGCGGATCACGGCGCAGCGACCGCCGGGGATCGTCTTGGTGATCACCCCAAAGTCGTTGGCCATGACCTCGGCCGTTACCGAGCCACAGATGTCGAAACGAAACGCCTCGGGCGCTACCGTGTTAGGGTCGTTAAAGGGCACGCCCAGGGTCAGGCTGCTGGCCACAGGGGATTCGCCGCTCTGCTTGCGCCAGTTGATAAATTGTTGAATCGAGTCGTTCAGTGCGGCCGGGCTGCCTTGATGTTCCAGCACGGCGACCTTGATATCGTCTCTTTGCGTGAGTTTGATCTGCACAGCTTCTCTCCTTGTATAGTTCACCTTGGCATATTGTTGACTCCATTGCTCCCACTTAGGGGTTAACCTGAACTGGGTCGGGGTCTGGGCAAATACCTGCTTAAAGGCCCGCGAGAAGGATTCGCCGTTCTCAAACCCGGCATCGAGGGCGATGTCGGTGATCTTGAGTTCGGGATGAAACACCAATCGGTATGAGGCCCGCTTCAGCCTGAGCAGGCTGATGTATTTACCTAAGGTTATGCCGGTATACACCTGAAACTGGCGATGAAAATGATACTTGGAGAAGTGCGCCTTCTGGCTCAGTTGTTCCAGCGTCAGGGGCTGGTCCAGATGTTTAGCTATATAGTCACAAACCGTCTGGATTCGTTGACTGTAGGCCTGGTGCGCTGCTCGGTTCATATGCATCCCTTTTCAAGTGAGCGGCCATTGTGCGACGAGAGGGCTTGCTTTGCCTGACTCATATTGCTCAATGGCGATTGGCCGAGCAATTGTGCTTAAAAGCCCCTGCGTTTCCAGAAGTTCGCCATCTGACTCTCCTCATCGTTAAGATGCACATGAAAGGTCTTCTCGGCAACCACCTTGTCACCCAGAGATAGTGTCATGCGCCACCTGCCCACCTTGTCATGTTCGGGCGCCCAGATGGTGTCACCCAGATAGAACTTCCAGTCGTTGGACTCGACAAACAGCTCCCCCTCGAAGGGCGGGCGAACATTGCCCTGCTGGTCAGGAATATGGGGGTGATAGATGCAGTAGCTCAACCTTTGATTCTTTGCCTTACGGATACGGGCGATGAAGCCAAATTCTATGTCGATCTCTGCCGGCACATGGACCGTGGCCTTGAGAAACTTGGGCAGATCCGGGCTCTCTTCATCCCAGCGGCTGAAGAGTCCGGCCTGTAGTATGGTGACATCGGCTTTGAGCTTAGACAAAAGGGGCGCGTGATTTAGGCGTTAGGTGTGATACTTCACGGCCATGTCGATCAGCGGCTCGCGGCTGGCCTTGGCGGCGCGCAGCCTGGCCAGATAGTTCTCCCACAGATCTACCTGATTGGTGGCCAGATCATAGAGCACCTTCCAGGAGTAGAGGCCTGTGTCGTGGCCGTCGTCGAACACCAGCTTGACCGCATAGTTGCCTACAGGGGTGATGGCGTTGATATTGACGTTCTTCTTGTGGGTGACCAGCACGGGATTGCCGTGACCATGAACCTCGGCCGAGGGGGAGTAGACCCTTAGGAGTTCGCAGCTCAAGGTATATTGCTGACCGTTGTCGAAACTTATCTCCAGCTGGCGCGACTTGCGTTTGAGTTTGAGCCCTGTGACCTTGGGCGTATCGCTTTGGGGGGTCATATGCTTCGCCTATTCGTGGGAGGGTATCCCTGGTTAAAAAAAGAGGGCCCGCAGGGGAATTGACGGGCCCTTTAAGTTTACAGGATGAAGCGGCTGAGATCTTCGTCCTGTACCAAGTTCTCCAGGTGAGCGTTGACATAGTCGGCATCGATCACTGTGGTGCTCCCCGATTTGTCCGAGGCCTCGAAGGAGAGGTCTTCCATCAGGCGCTCCATCACGGTATGCAGGCGGCGGGCGCCGATGTTTTCGGTGCGCTCGTTCACCTGCCAGGCAGCTTGAGCGATGCGCTCGATACCCGACTCGCTAAACTCGACCTTAACGCCTTCGGTGGCCATCAATGCCACATACTGCTCGGTGAGCGAGGCATGGGGCTCGGTGAGGATGCGCTTAAAGTCGTTGGCAGACAGGGCTTCCAGCTCGACGCGGATCGGCAGACGGCCCTGCAGCTCGGGGATGAGATCCGATGGCTTAGACATCTGGAAAGCGCCTGAGGCGATAAACAGGATATGGTCTGTCTTGACCATGCCGTGCTTGGTGTTGACCGTGCAGCCTTCCACCAGAGGCAGTAGGTCGCGTTGAACCCCTTCGCGAGAGACGTCTGGCCCCGAGGTGTCGCCACGCTTACAGATCTTGTCGATCTCATCTAAGAAGACGATGCCGTGTTGCTCGACCAGTTCGATAGCCTGCTCTTTAAGATCGTCAGGGTTCACCAGCTTGGCGGCTTCCTCTTCGATCAATAGCTTATAGGCTTCCTTGATGGTCATCTTGCGACGCTTGCTGGCGCCAGGGCCCATGTTTTGGAACATGCTCTGCAGCTGGCTGGTCATCTCTTCCATGCCGGGTGGCGACATGATCTCTATGCCTACCTGAGGTGCGGCGATATCGATCTCGATCTCTTTGTCGTCCAGCTGGCCTTCGCGTAGCTTCTTGCGGAATACCTGACGGGTGCCTGTGTCATCTTTCTTCTCAGTGTCCCAGTCTTCTTTGGGTTTAGGTAGCAAGGCATCAAGAATACGCTCTTCGGCCGCTTCTTCGGCTCTGAACTTACACTTGGCCATCTGTTCTTCGCGGGTCAGCTTGACGGCGGCGTCGGTGAGGTCACGGATGATCTGCTCGACCTCCTTACCCACGTAACCGACTTCGGTAAACTTAGTGGCTTCGACCTTGATGAAAGGCGCCTTGGCCAGCTTGGCCAGACGGCGGGCGATCTCTGTCTTACCTACACCCGTGGGGCCTATCATCAGAATGTTTTTTGGGGTGACTTCTTGGCGCAGCGCGGCATCTAGCTGCATACGACGCCAGCGGTTACGCAGGGCGATAGCGACCGAACGCTTGGCGTTTTGCTGGCCTATGATGTGGCTGTCCAGCTCGTGAACAATCTCGCGTGGAGTCATCTCAGACATAAGTATCCCTTAATGCTTGGGTGCATACGTTTGGTAACAGTGAGCGGGCTCAGTGTTAGTAATTCAGTTCTTCTATCGTCTTGAATTGGTTGGTGAATACACAGATGTCACCGGCAATGGTCAAAGACTTTTCGGCGATCTCCTTGGCGCTGAGATCGGTATTTTCCAGCAGTGCCGTGGCCGCGGCTTGGGCAAAGTTGCCGCCTGAGCCTATGGCGATCAGGTCGTTTTCTGGCTGCACTACATCGCCGTTACCTGTGATGATCAGGCTGCACTCGGTATCGGCTACCGCTAAGAGGGCCTCAAGCTTGCGCAGCACCCTGTCTGAGCGCCAATCTTTGGCCATCTCGACCGCGGCGCGCATCAGATGGCCCTGATGCATCTCTAACTTAGATTCGAAGCGTTCGAATAGGGTGAAGGCATCGGCGGTGCCGCCGGCAAAGCCCGCGAGGACCTTGTTGTGATACAGGCGTCGAACCTTTCTGGCGTTTCCTTTCATCACTGTATTTCCCAGTGATACCTGGCCGTCTCCGGCAATGACAACCTGATTGTTGCGACGTACTGAAACGATTGTGGTCACGGTATTTCCTCTTCTCAAGCCGACGAGTAGGAAACTCATCGGTGGACAATAGCTTAGATATGGGGATGGCATTTTGTTTTTCAAGGGAGATCAACCATAGGTTTACCCATTCACGCGGGAAAAGGTCGCGTTTACTGCCAAGTATGGGAGAAACTGTTTAGTTTTATTGTGTTAAGTAGGCAAGCACTAGCGGATTGAGAGGTGAATGTGGCGACAAGAATTCGATGGGACTCTTAAATTTAGGTGCTAATGCATGATGTGCTATTGAGAAGGGTTGATGTAAAAATCCACCTTCTGAAGAAGGTGGCTTTGTATTAGCCCCCTCAAAGGGGGCCAAAAGCGTCTATTTTTTTACCCAACCTATTTTGGCTCTATTTAGCCTGCTTATAGCATTGGGAAAGTGATTACACTGCCCCGTTCTATGGGTAACTGCATCTATCCATCAATGCGAATTACAGGCTAGGCCTAAATGATGATAACCACCTACTGAAGTTGGTGGTTTAGGGCTGAAAATAAAAACGCCAGCGATAGGCTGGCGTTTCTGGAGTGACTTGTAGAATGAACAGTGAGGGTTAACCACCTTCCCAGAACCAGATCTGACAGCCGTTGAGGCCGCCGCGTTGTAGTATGTGGCGATGTTTCTCGGCAAGGCGTTTACGCTCGTAGGGGCCGAGCACCACCTTGTACCAGGTGCCGTTGCTGCCGCTGACCTTACGCACCTGCGCCTCCAGGCCCTGGAAGGCGATCACCGCCTTCATCTCATTGGCCTGAGCCTCTTTCCTGAAGGAGCCACATTGCATCTGATAGGGACGGGTCGGCGCGGTGTTTTCTGGGATATCCACCTCGACCTGCTTATTCTCCAGCTCCTCCTGGTAGGTCCACTCCTCCTTGGGCTTTGGCGGCAGCGCATTGGGGTCCTTCTTGACCACCTTAGGCTTAACCGCTTGCACCTCGGGCTGAGTCTCTACCTTGTCGGCGCTGTCGTTGATGCTCCAGAGGAAGTAGCCGAAACCGCCTACTAGTCCCAGGGTCACCAGAGAGAGCACGAAGGGGAAACGTCTCGGCTTTGGTGCCGGCTGACGTCGGCCACCGGTGCTCTTCTTACGTCCTTTCGAGGCAGGTCTTCTGTTGGCGTAATCGCGATTGCTCATCCTGGCGCCCTATACTACATGCGTTCTAAGGTTTCGATACCCAGTAGATCCAGACCCTGCTTCAGCGTCTTAGCGGTCAGTTGTGCCAGCAATAGACGGCTCTTCTTCTCATCTTCGCTGTCGGCCGCCAGCACTGGGCAAGCCTCGTAGAAGCTTGAGAAGGCGCCCGCCAGTTCAAACAGGTAGCCACACAGGGCGTGAGGCTGACCCTTGGCCACCATGCGACCTAGCACCTCGGCAAACTGGGCCAGCTTGTTGCCCAACTCTTTCTCTTTGTCGTGCTCCAGCTTGATGCTGGCGCCTGTGAGGTCGATATCGGTCGCACGCTTGAAGATGCCTGCAACACGTGTGTAGGCGTAAAGCAGGTAAGGCGCCGTGTTGCCCTCGAAGCTCAGCATCTGCTCGAAGCTGAAGATGTAGTCGCTGGCGCGATTCTTCGACAGATCGGCATATTTCACCGAGGCGATACCCACCACCTTGGCGATTTTGGCCAGCTCCTCTTCATCCATATCAGGATTCTTGCTGCGTACCAGTTCCAGCGCACGGGTCTCGGCCTCGCTCAGCAGGTCAACCAGCTTGACCACGCCACCAGAGCGGGTCTTGAATGGGCGACCATCTTCGCCGTTCATGGTGCCAAAGCCCATGTGTTCCAGGCTCATCTCTGGACGAACGAAGTTAGCGGTGCGGGCCAGGCTGAATACCTGCTGGAAGTGCAGCGCCTGACGCAGGTCGACGAAGTACAGGGCGCGGTCGGCCTTGAGTACGTTTGAGCGGTAGCGCATCGCCGCCAGATCGCTGGTGGCATACAGGAAGCCGCCGTCGGCCTTCTGGATGATCACCGGCAGTGGTTCACCCTCTTTGGTTTGGAACTCATCCTGGAAGACCACCTTGGCGCCGTTACTTTCAGACAGCAGCCCCTGGGCATCCAGATCCAGTACCACCTGCTCGAGGTCATCGTTGTAGGCGCTCTCGCCGCGCACGTCGGCGCGGGTCAGGCTCACGCCCAGACGCTCATAAACTTCGTGACAGTGGCTCAGGGAGATATCGTTAAATTCACGCCATAGCTTGTTGCAGTACTCGTCGCCCGATTGCAGTTCAACCACGAGCTGGCGAGCACGGGTGGCAAACTCTTCCGACTCGTCGAAACGTACCTTAGCGGCGCGGTAGAAGCTCTCGAGATCTGCCAGTTCAACCTGGGCTTGCTCGCCTTGCTGGGCGCGTAGCTCTTCCATGTAGGCCAGCAGCATGCCGAACTGGGTGCCCCAGTCGCCGACGTGATTCTGGCGGATCACCTTGTGACCCTGGAACTCCAGCGCGCGTACCACGGCGTCACCGATAATGGTTGAACGTAGGTGACCTACGTGCATCTCTTTGGCCAGGTTTGGCGACGAGTAGTCGACCACCACTGTCTGCGGTGTTGGCAGGACCACGCCAAGGTGATCGTCGCTCAGGGCGGCCATCAGCTGGTTGGTCAAGGCGTTCTCATCGATAAAGAAGTTGATGAAACCTGGGCCGGCGATCTCAACTTTAGCCACCTGGCTGTCTTGTGGCAGGCTATCGATTATCAGCTGTGCGACCTCTCGAGGATTCTTGCGAGCCACCTTGGTCAGCATCATGGCTAGGTTGGTGGCAAAATCACCGTGGGTTTTGTCTTTGGTTCGGTCAACCTGAATACGAGCCTCAAAATCGGCAGGAATGATCGCCTGCTGTTTTAGGGTTTGAATGGCTTGTTCGAGCAAAGATTGAATATGTGATTTCATTGGCGTTTAATCGACAGTTGCTAAATAAAAAGATTCAGGGATAACCGCGTATTTTAGCCGCTTGTGGTGGCCAATTGCTATCCTCTGGTCGGATTTTTATGAGCTATTTTTGCATTTTTTGATCACAAGAGATCCTGCGGGTCGCGATCTAGGCTCCAGCGGCATCGCTTGGCCAGGGGCAGGGCTTCGATCTGCGGCAGTGCCTGCTCGAAGGCCTGCTGCAACAGCCCGCGGGTCTTGGTCTGGAACATCAGCTGACGGCGGAACTTACCTGCCTTTCTGTCCATGGGCGCGGGCATGGGGCCTATGATCTCACACTGCTCGTCTTGCGGCAGTAACTGGGCAACCTGGGCGAGGAAGGCGTCGGCATCTTCGGCCTTGTGGGCCTCGGCGCGCAACAGCAACATGTGCCAGGCAGGCGGCAACAGGGCCTGTTTACGCTCCTCCAGCTGACCGCGGGCGAACTCGCCATAGCCCTTGTGCATCAGCTCCCTCAGTATGGGGTTGTCACATTGGTGGGTCTGTAGCAGCACAGTGCCCGGCTTGCGCGCTCGTCCGGCGCGGCCCGATACCTGAGTATAGAGTTGGCCGAAACGCTCGGGGGCGCGAAAATCTGCGCTGAACAGGGCGCCATCCACATCTAACAGGCCGACCAGGGTGACGTCGGGGAAATGGTGGCCCTTGGCGAGCATCTGGGTGCCGACCAAGATCTTATATTCCCCCTTATGAATGGCGTTGAGGTGGGTTTCCAGCGCCCCTTTACGGCTGGTGGTGTCGCGGTCGATCCGCACCACAGGGTAATTGGGAAACTCCTTGGTCAGGGCGTCGGCCAGCTGCTCTGTGCCCACCCCTTGGCCCATCAGCATGGTGCTGCCGCACTGATGGCACTGCTTGGGGATGGCGTACTGATTGCCGCAGTGGTGACAGCGGATCTCGCCCAGGGACTGATGCACAGTGAAGAAGGCGTCACAGCGATCGCACTCGTGCAGGTGGCCGCATTCGTGACACAGCAGCGCCGGGGCGAAGCCGCGGCGGTTAAGAAACAGCAGCACCTGATTGCCCGCATCCAGATGGATACGCATCTCGTTGAGCAGGCCGTGGGAGAGGCCATTCTTTAGCGGCTGATTGCGGATGTCGATGATCCCCTGGCGCACCTTCTCGGCGGCGCCGGCGCGGCTGCCCAGACTCAGGTGTTGGTAGCGTCCAGACAGGGCATTCTGTAGCGTCTCCAGGGAGGGGGTGGCACTGCCAAGTAGCACGGGAACCGATTCGAGATGGCCGCGCATGACGGCTAAGTCCCGTGCATGATAGCCAATCCCCTCTTGCTGTTTGAAGCTGGCGTCGTGCTCCTCATCCAGGATGATGATGCCGGGATAGCGCATGGGGGTGAACAGCGCCGAGCGGGTGCCGATTATGATGGCGGCCTCGCCGCTTCTAGCCAGACGCCAGGCGCTCAGGCGTTGATTGTCGGTGAGCCCAGAGTGGATCACCGCCACCTGCACCTTGAAGCGACGCTTGAAGCGGCTGATGGTCTGGGGGGTCAGGCCGATCTCGGGCACCAAGATCAGTGCCTGTTTGCCCTGTTTAAGCACAGTCTCCAGCAGTGCTAGATAGACCTCTGTCTTGCCCGAGCCCGTGATCCCCTCGAGTAAGGTGCAGTGGTAGCCCTGTTGTTGGTTGAGGGTGGCGACGGCGATGGCCTGTTCGGGATTGAGCTGATGGGGCGTCTCATCGAGTTCGAGCCCATCGCGCCAGCTGAGATCCGAGGCGATCCGCCGCTCGATACACTCTATCCAGCCCCGTTCAACAAGAGCCTTCAGCGCCGTCTTGCTCAGCTCCAAGGCATTGAGTTCATCCTGGCTGAGCTCTGTCTCTAACAGGGCAAGCAGCAGCTTGCGCTGGGCGGGTGCACGCTTGAGCAGATCGATATCCGCTTCCTGTCCGGCAGCGGTCACGCGCCAGATCTGCAGCTGCTGGGCCTCCACCTCGGCACCCTTACGCAGGGCAACGGGTAGTGCCTGAGACAACATCTGCCCCAGGCTGCAAAAATAGTAGCGGGCGGCCCATTGGGTCAGCTTATAGAGGGAGGGAGGCAATATTGCTTCGTGGTCGAGAAAGGCGATAACCGATTTGATCTGGTTCGGCGCCAGATCGCAGCTTTGGCTGAGGCCTGTCACTAGGCCGATCAGCTGCTGGCGACCGAAGGGTACCCTGACCCTGACGCCTACCTGAGCCTTGTCGAGATCGGTCTCTTTGACGCGATAGCTAAAGGCTTGGCGCATGGGGACGGGGAGGGCGACTTCGACAAACAGGGACATAGATTCGGCTGGCAGCAATAATAGTAGAACAAGTGTAACCAGACAGCCTGACGAGGGCTACCAGAATCTGTCACAAGTCGGTGGAAAGCTTAGGCTATTCAGATCTAAGACTTGTGACAAAATTGTTGAAACATCAATGAGCTTGTTGCTTAATAGCTAAGTGAGACTCGGGGTTGTCAACCGGCCGGATGGCGGATGCGCGTGACCCTGAGGTGAGCGTCTGACAGTCGAATCGATCCACCCAAACAGGGATAAGAAGGTTGCGATGAAGAGAGTGCAATATCTGGTTATGCTGTGTCTAGTGCTGCTGGGGCAAGCCGGGCTTATGAGTCTGCCCGCCTGGGCTAAGCTTACCCACGTCAGTATCAATCAAAGGCTGTCAGATCTGGGGCAACGCCCGACGCTCAGGGTCAATATCGTCGCCCAATCGGTCAACCTGGATAAGGTGCAGTTTATCGTCGAGCAGCGCTCCGGCAGCGAGCGATTGATGGTCAAGCCGATGAACTCCTATATGTTGCTGCTCAGTGGCGTCGAAGAGGTGGAAGATGGCGAGGCGCAGCTGGTGGTCAAGGAGTATCTGGTCAACAACTGGCAGGAGGTGAAGCGGATGCCCCTGTTTGATGCCGCCACGGCTTACCAGCAGAGCAAGCCGGTTAAACCAAAGCCTGTCAAATCAAATACGCCGGTTAAAACACCCAAGACCAACAAGCAGCCGTCGCAACCCCTTGCCGCGGCTCAGCAGTCACTAGCAAGTTTGCCGGCTGTCGATGTAGGCGATCGGGTGCAGCAGGGGTGTCAGCTGGATTATGCCCCGCCTCAGACCCTGTGGCGTCTCGGCAGCACCTACGCCAAGCAGTGGCAGCTGAGCACCTACGGCGCCATGCTGGCCATCTTCGAGGCGAACCCCAATGCCTTTAATGGCGGCAAGATCAATGGCCTGCGGGCAGATGTGACCCTTAAGTGTCCGTCGGCGGCCCTCAAGCAGAGATACCAGATCGCCGATGCGGCACGAGCGGCCTTCGAGGCGCTGGTCGCAGAATAAGCACGGCGGCCGATTGCTGCTAGAAGGAAAATCAGATAATGCAGGAGAATAGTTGCAGGCTATGCTTGTATCTATTGGTGGTATCCTGTACTATCTCGCGCCTAAATATTCTATTAACTGCATGTGGTGTCCGACTTCGGGTTGGAAGTGCGACATGGCCTTAAACTTGAGGTAATCCCAATGAAACCAGGCATTCATCCTGAATATGCTGAAATCACTGCAACTTGTACTTGTGGTAACGTTATCAAAGTAAACTCAACTGCAGGTAAGCCACTGCACTTGGACGTATGTGGTGCATGTCACCCATTCTACACTGGTACTCAGAAAGTTATGGATACCGGTGGACGTATCGACAAGTTCAACAAGCGTTTCGGTATGCTTGGCAAGAAGTAATACTTCTGCAAAGAACTCTGAAAAAGGCGCCTATATGGCGCCTTTTTTGTTGTCTGTTATTGCTGGCCTGTGCCTATGGGCTCAGCCTGCCACTTATCCCGTCACTGTGCCTGCAAGTGGGCCTGCAAGTGGGCTTTCTTGAATAGAGTTGGCGATCAGCCTAACATGCTTGTAAGGTTATGATATTACTGATGACTGAGCGTTTAATTTAGGGAAGCGATTCATTATGGACAAGATTCTGGCCCTCTCTCTTTCTCTCTGCTCCTTTCTGGCGACGGCCGCTGGCAGCCTGTGTGCGCCGACCCATTATGATGAGACTGTCAACTTCGCCTCGGTGATCGATGGTGATACCTTGATGCTGGAAGATGGCCGTCAGCTGAGGCTTATCGGCATCGATTCGCCCGAGATAGACAGACACTACCCAGAGCTGTCTGAGCCCTTCGCCAATCGCGCGCGCAATTTCCTCGCCGAGCGCCTGGTGCCTGGGCAGAAACTCAAACTGGCCTTCGATCGTAAACGTCTGGATCCCCAAGGGAAAACCTTAGCCTATGCCTATACAGAGGAGGGGGAACACCTGCAGGAGATAATGCTGAGCCAGGGCTACGCCAAGGCGAGGGTCTATCAGAACGATTACTTCTGGCAGTGTTTGGCCAATATCGAGCGTCAGGCCCGCCAGGAGCGACGCGGATTATGGAGCCATAAAAGCTATCAGGCCAAGTTGCCAGATGAGTTAAATCGTGACGATCGCAATCGCTGGCGAGAGGTCAGAGGAGTGGTGACGGGTTTTGAAAGAAAAGGTCAGCAATTGTGGCTGATTATCGATGAAATCTTTTATGTGGGTATACCTAGAGAAGAATCTGGTAAATTTAGCAACATTTTAACCCTAAACCTGCTTGAAAGTCCGGTAATTGTGCGTGGTGAGTTGTATTATTCCTACAAAAAATGGCAGATGATTGCCCATCATCCTTCGCAGATAAGTTTGCAAAATAAGCCTTAGACCGTTTGGCTTCATAATAAACTGAAATTTTCTAATATCTTGTTTAAAAATCGCCTAATTTCGAGTATCTTAGCGCTCTAATGACCTGCGTCGATTTTCGCCAAATCTGGGGGAGCGAGGCGGGGCAAACAAGACCTTACCCTGAATACACTTGTCGCATTTTTTGCAGGATTACTAAAATGGCCGATTTCCGTCAGCAAGCCCTTGACTACCATGAGTTCCCCGTACCAGGCAAAACCGCCGTTAGCCTGACCAAGCCCGCAGAGACCAGCATGGATCTGGCGCTGGCCTATAGTCCGGGTGTGGCCGAGCCGGTGCGTGAAATCGCTGCCAATCCTGACGACGCCTACCGTTACACCGCCAAGGGCAACACGGTTGCCGTGATCTCTAACGGTACCGCCATCTTAGGTCTGGGCAACCTGGGCCCACTGGCTTCTAAGCCTGTGATGGAAGGTAAGGCGCTGCTGTTCAAACATTTCGCCAATATCGATGCCACAGACATCGAGGTGAAGCACCGCACCGCAGAAGAGTTTATCAACACGGTCGAGGCGATTGCCGATACCTTCGGTGGCATCAACCTGGAAGATATCAAGGCACCCGAGTGTTTCGAGATCGAGAAGGCGCTGATTGAGCGTTGTAACGTTCCTGTATTCCACGACGATCAGCACGGCACGGCCATCGTGACTGCAGCCGGCATGATCAACGCCCTCGAGATCCAGGGTAAGAAGCTGGAAGAGGCGGTCTTTGTCTGTATGGGTGCAGGTGCGGCGGCTATCGCCTGTATGACCATGCTGGTGAAGTGTGGCGTGCAGCGTGAGAATGTCTACATGTTGGACCGTAAGGGCGTTATCCACACCCGTCGTGAAGATATCAACGAATACAAGGCGCTGTTTGCCAACAACACAGACAAGCGCACCCTGCAGGATGTGATCAAGGGCGCCGACGCCTTCCTGGGTCTGTCTGGCCCAGATGTGCTGAGTGCTGAAGACGTTGCCCTGATGGCTGAGAAGCCGGTGATCTTCGCCTGTTCAAACCCAGATCCAGAGATCAAGCCTGAGCTGGCCCACGATGTGCGCAAAGATCTGATCATGGGTACCGGCCGCAGCGATTACCCTAACCAGGTAAACAACGTGCTCTGCTTCCCCTTCATCTTCCGTGGTGCCCTGGATGTACGAGCCGCCAAGATCAACGACGAGATGAAGATTGCCGCGGTACACGCCATCGCCGCCCTGGCGAAAGAGCCTGTGCCTGCCGAGGTATTGGCTGCCTACCCAGATGTTACTGAGCTGAAGTTTGGCCCAGATTACGTGATCCCTAAGCCGATGGATCCACGCCTGCTGTCAAACGTGGCCAAGGCCGTTGCCCAGGCGGCTATCGACTCGGGGGTTGCGGCCTTGCCAACACTGCCTGAGCACTACATGGCCTAATCGGCGATGGTGATGATAAGAAAAGGGCCTCAGGGCCCTTTTTTATTGTGCCATTACCGCTTTATTTGTATGGTAAGTGGTGTTGCTCAGCCAAGGTGATAAAGCCTTTCGGGATCCTAGATGATAAAGCGGTCTCAGACGTAAAAAATAATAATAATCCTGCAGGAAGCGGAAATGAAATTGACACAACTCCTCACCAAGAAGTTAACCGGCTTTTGGCTGCTTTCCCTCGCTGCGGTTGCCTTCATCTTTCTGCTTACCGCCCTGGTCAGTTTCATTCAGCTCACCTATAAGTTTCAACAGCAACAGATGACAGAGCTGGAAGAGATGCTGCTGCAGCATCAGGTGAGGCACGAGCTTCAGCACCTGGATATCTGGCTGCCGCAGATCCTGGCCGCCTACGATGCACAAAAATTTACCCTGATCCGGGGTGATGAGACGCTGTACCGCTTCGACCGGGGTAATCATGATCAGAGTGTGGTCAACTACGACAGGGTACTTAACGAGACCTTAGACCTGCATTTTCATATCAGCCTGCCTCAGCCCTTCCTGCTGCACAACATCAGCTGGCACGGCGGTCTGGTGTTCCTGGTGGGATGCATAGCGGTAGGCCTGCTGGTGCGCCGCGGCTACCTCTGGCTGGCGCTGCAGCTGCAGGGCATAGAAGATCTGGCCAAGCGCAGTCATCTGATCCTCTCGGGAGATTATGACAAGGCGCTGGCCGAGACGGGCCATGGCCGTCCAAGGCTTATCAACCGCGCCTTGACCCAGATGTTGCTTGAGCTGGATGATGCCCAGAAGCAGCGTGCCAGGTTCGATCAGTTTATTCGCTCCAACACCTTCCTCGACCCCGAGTCGGGCATAGGTAATCGCCTGTTCCTCAAGAACCGCCTGGACGCCCTGAGCAACAAGGATGGCATGATGGCGCCCGGGGTGCTGCTACTGCTGGAGATGGAAGATCTGGATCTCTTACAGCAGGAAGCAGATGAGTTCAGCATTCAGGAGCTGCTCACCCAGACCATAGGCGGCATCAGTCATCTATTGGACAGTCAGGCCAACAGCATCTTCTCCCGTCGCTCCTACAATCAGTTTGCCATCGTGGTGCCGCAGATCTCCCTGGCCGATGCCGAGAAGCTGGCCGCGCGGCTGCTCAAGGTCTGCCTGAGTCAGCCTCTGGAAGGGGTGAATAATCGCGACGACTTCTTTCATATCGGCGTCGCCTACTTCAAGGTGGGCGAGAGCAAGGAGCAGCTGATCGAAGAGGCCGAGATGGCGCTGCGGGCGGCCCAGTTTCAGGGCAACAGCGGCTGGTTTATGTATGACAAGGGCGCGGTGGACGAGGAGTTTGCCAGAGGCTCGGTGCGCTGGCGCAGCTTCCTCGAGTATGCCCTGGTCAACAAGCGCGTGGTGCCCTTCACCCAGGCGATACTCGACAGCGATGGCAAGGAGCACCACAGCGAGGTCTCCTGTCGTCTGCGCGATAGCAGCGACAATCTGGTGCGCGCCACCCTGTTCTTGCCCATGGCGATCAAGTGCGGCCTGATCCCCCAGATCGAGCGTCAGGTGATCGAGGCCGTGTTGTTCGATCTGTTACCCAAGTCACCCAAGAACAAGCGGAAATACAGTATTAATCTCTCTCTGGATACGCTTACCAGCCGCGCCTTTATCCGTTGGCTACAGACGACCCTGCTGGAGTATCGTCACCTGACGCCGCGGCTGATCTTCGAGATCAACGAAGATATCCTGGTGAATAACCTGGCGAAACTGAAGGCGCCGCTGGATATGATCGCCAAGATGGGTGCCAGCCTGTGTGTCGACCGGGTAGGGCAGCAGGTGGTGAGCACCCAGTATCTTCAATCCTGCCGCGTGGATCTGATTAAGCTGCACAGATCTATTGTGCGACAGATACATTTACGCCAAGAGAATCAATTGTTTGTCAGAAGCCTTATCGGCGGACTCTATCGTACCGAGGTGCAGGTTTTTGCCGAAGGTGTCGAGTCGTTGGAGGAGTGGCAGACGTTGAAGATTTTAGGGGTGAGTGCAGGACAGGGCAGTTTCTTTAGCGACCCCCTCGAGGCCGCGTGATTTTGTTATCTCCCTGTTGGGCCTGATAAGGGCTTGTTAGGGCAGGGTTACTGTTCTATGTTTATCTGAGTGTATCTGATTGATGTTAGATTTTTTCTATAAAATTAGGCGATTAGTCGCTACAATAACGCTATTATTTTGACGCTTTCCTCGAGGCAATATCCATCCGGCATTTGAGGTAGAGCGATTTGGGACACTCATGGCGCGTGAGTATCAAATTGGTGGATATGCCTTAAATGGAAAATAGTCTTTTGAGTAAATTTGCCTTCTGGCAAACCAAGCACGATAGAGTCGATTTAGGCGTATACCTCAACGCCGCCGCTGTGACCTTCTTCCAGCGCGACAGCGACACCTCATTTTCACTGCCCCTGGCGGGCGATGACTGGTCTGGCGTATTTGAGGCGCTGACCGACAAGATCCCTGCGCCTCATCTGCAACTCGTGCTCAGCGAGGACTTCTACCAGCTGTTGGTGGTCGACAAGCCTATGGTGCAGCCCGAGGAGATGCATCAGGCGCTTATCTGGTCAATCAAGGATATGGTGTCGGAGCCCGTCGAGTCCCTGCATCTGGATTACTTTGAGTCGCCAGAGTCCACCAACAACAAGGTGACTGTGGTTGCGGTCAACAAGGCCATGCTGCAGGCGCTGGTCAAGGCGGCGGATAAGCACCAGGTGACTATTGCCGGGATCAGCATCGAAGAGATGGCCATCAGTAACTATGGCGCCGAAGATAAGCTGGCGCACATGGTGCTTTGTCATAAGCCGGGGAGCGAGCTGTTGCTGACCGTGGTGAAACAGGGGCAGCTCTACATGCAGCGCCGTATCCGCGGATTTAGTCAGATAGATAGAGTCTCCAGCGAAGATCTGCAGCTTAACGTTGCCGATAACCTTAGCCTGGAGCTGCAGCGCTCCATGGACTATTTCGAGAGCCAGCTGCGCCAGGCGCCGGTAGCCTCTATCACCCTGCTGATGGACGGCGAGCGTCAGATGCTGGCTCAGCTATTGGGTCGGAACTTCGATCAGGCCGTCGAGGTGATCGCCTGTGATCAGGTGCAGGATAAGTTGGCCCAATGGGCATTGGCCGAGCTTGAACGTCAAACGGAGGAGCCTGCCTAGATGAATCCAAAACTGCGGGTTAATCTCTTTACTGCCAGCCTGTTACCGCCAAGGCTGCGCCTCTCCTTTACGCGTCTGCTACAGCTTGGCTTCGGCCTCTTTGTCTTGCTGCTGGCCGCGAACCTACTGGCCTATCTTAATCTGGGAAGCCTGGAGGCCGACAAGCATCAGCTACTCAGCGACAAGGCCGCCTTCGACCAACAGAAGGCGCAGCTCGAGCAGGCCATCGCCAAGCGTAGCGCTTCTCAGGCATTGGTGCATCAGGTGGATCTCCTATCGCAGCAGGTGGAACTCAAGCGTCTGCTGCTCGGCGAACTTTCCCATGTGGAGACCCTCACCAGCAAGGGTTATTCTCCCCTGCTGACCGGCCTTGCACGGGTGACCGACGATCAACTCTGGCTGAGCCGCATCCAGGTGCAGGAAGATCAGTTTGTCTTCGAAGGCTTTAGCGCCGCGCCCAACGCAGTCCCCCTCTGGCTGGCACGCCTGCAAGGGGTTGAGCCCCTCAAGGGGCAGGCCTTTAGCACGCTCACCATGAACCGGGGCGACAAGCAGCCGCTGGGATTTGTGCTGCGCAGCAAGCGCGATGAGGAGCAGGCGAAATGAAACAGCAGATAGCCCGCTGGGGCGAAGCCTTCGATCAACTGAGTCAGCGCGAGCGGGTGATGATCGCCGTGGCGGTCGTGGTGGTGATCGGCATGTTGCTCTATCTGCCGCTCGAGTCTTTGCTGACCCAGAGCAGCCGTGTGCAGAGTAATATCAAGGCCTTAACCGCAGAGAACCGTATCTCAGAGCAACAGATTGACCTGTATCAGCAGACTCTGGCGACCGACCCTGATCAGGAATATCGTCAGCGTCTGGCGGGGCTACAACAGCAAGCCAAGGATCTCGACCAGCAACTGTCGTTTCAGATGGTCGACATGGTGCCCGCCGACAAGATGCCGACCATGCTCGGTGAGTTGCTGGGTCGGGTAAAGGGGATACGCCTGCAAAGTTTCGAGTCTCTGGCGCCTAAGCCACTGCTGGCATTAGGGGATGAGAACAAACTCAATCTCTATAGCCACGGCATCAAGCTGGCGTTCGAGGGAAATTACTTTGCCACCCTCAAGTTTATCGAGGCGGTCGAGGCCATGCCCAATAAGCTCTATTGGCGCCAACTGGATTATGTGGTGGGCGATTATCCTAAGGCCGAGGTGATGTTAGAGGTCTACACACTCAGTATTAACAAGGACTTTATCAGTGTTGCGAATCAAGATTAGTGTTTGCCTGCTGGCGCTGCTGTACCTTGGGCTGACTCAGGCCTCGGCCCAGACCCTGAGGGATCCGACCCGTCCAGGTGCGGGGGCAATAGGCTCGGCGCAGCATCAAGGCGGAAGTAAGTTGGTGCTCAACAGCCTGATAATCACAGACCAATCGGCGACGGCCATTATCAATAACAAGACATTCACCACGGGTGACAGGGTACAAGGTGTGAGGATCACTCGCATCACTAAGCAGGGTGTCTGGCTTGCCGATGGCCGCCAGCTCAAGCTCTACCCAGAAGTAACTGCGACAAAGGGACAATAAATGACTGCGATGAAAACCATAACACCTCTGCTCGTGCTGATGTTAGCCGCCTGTCAGACAACGGATCGTCCCCAGCCTGTCGAGTCGAAATCGGCGATCGATAGCTCGATTGCCGCGGCGCAGAATAAGCCACAAACGCCACCACCGGCGGCCGTGATGCCAGATTCTGTGCAGCGTGAGCTGCAGTCATCGAGCCTGCTAGGTTCCTTGACCCCAAGCCAGCCGAGCGAGCGACGTTTCGATGTGTCGGCCAAGGATGTCGATGCCAAGGTCTTCTTCCCGAGCCTGGTGCAGGGCACCCCCCTGAGCGTGGCCGTGCACCCTAACGTGACAGGTACAGTCTCTCTGTCCCTCAAGGGGGTGACCCTGAGCGAGGCGCTGCAGGTGGTCGAAGATATCTATGGCTACGAGGTGAGCCGAGAAGGACGTATCCTGCGTGTCTTCCCTGCGGGCATGCGCACCGAGACCTTCCCGCTCAACTATCTCTACATGGAGCGCCAGGGCCTGTCGCTGACCTCGGTGAACTCAGGGCGGATCTCGGACAACAATAACAACCGCAATAACAACGGCAACAACAGCAATAATTACAACAACAATAACTCGAACAACAATGGTGGCGACGGCAAAAGCAACAATAGTAACGAGACCACCAACGGCACCTTTATCCGCTCCAAGACCAAGACAGACTTCTGGGGTGAGCTGAAAGAGACGCTGGAGTCTATTATAGGCACCACGGGTGACGGCCGTCAGGTGGTCGTCAGCCCGCAGGCGGGCCTGGTGACCATCAGGGCTTTTCCCAGCGAGCTGCGTCAGGTGAAGACCTTCCTCAAGACCGCCGAGAGCCATCTGCAGCGTCAGGTGATCCTCGAGGCCAAGGTGCTCGAGGTGACCCTGTCTGACGGTTATCAGCAGGGGATCCACTGGGAAAGCGTGCTGGGTCAAAGCGGCAACAACAGCGTCGAGTTTGGTACCTCGCAGGCGCCCGATGGCCTGGGAGATGTGATCACCTCGGCCATTGGTGGCATCACCTCTTTGCAGATTAAGGGCAAAGACTTCAGCACCATGATTAACCTGCTCGATACCCAGGGTGATGTGGATGTGCTGTCCAGCCCAAGGGTGACCGCTTCGAACAACCAGAAGGCGGTGATCAAGGTGGGCCGCGACGAGTATTTCGTGACAGATGTGTCTTCGACCACGGTAGCGGGCACCACGCCTGTCACCACGCCGGAAGTGGAGCTGACGCCGTTTTTCTCGGGCATCGCGCTTGACGTGACCCCGCAGATCGACGAGGAGGGTAGTGTGCTGCTGCACATCCATCCGTCGGTTATCGACATCAAGGAACAGAACAAGTCGATCAAGGTATCAGACAGCACACTCGAGCTGCCGCTGGCCCAGAGCGAGATCCGCGAGTCGGACACTGTCATCAAGGCCAATACTGGCGATGTGGTGGTGATCGGCGGCCTGATGAAGAGCGAGAATATCGAGCTGGTCTCTAAGGTGCCGCTGCTGGGGGATATTCCGTTTCTGGGCGAAGCCTTTACCAACCGTTGTATCGCGCCGCTTGGTTTTGAAAATGAAATAGGATGGTTTTGAAAAGCAGAAGATTAGTTATTTATCAAAAAAAAGAAGCCTAAAATTGTGAAAGTGAAGCTTCGTTTAGCCAGTCTATACTGCTTTAAAAACCGTCTTTGAAGTATTATTAATACCGCATAAAAGCGGGCGTGATCGACAGAAGGAATCAAAAAGGCCGACCACACCCTAAACGCTTACAAATAAGGGGCTATCATCACATCAACGATTTCATAGTTGATATTACTTTCGCCTGATTCTAAATATTGGCGCTTGATGATCTCGTGGGCTTTCTGGCGCAAAGATGGCGGCACAACCAATACTTTAGGCTGAATGCGTAACGGACTACCGTTATCACCTTTCAGGCTTGTCATGCCCTCGTAAACGGTATTAAAGTTATCCGCGTTTAATTCTAAGTCGGACATGGCCGCAAGCTGCCAGAACCCATATCCCGCATTTCCACGCGCCCGAATACCATACAGATATTCATCCTGTAGGAAGACTTTAGAATCTTCATCTGCATTAGGTTTCTGGATTTGAGGTGCAACGCGTTCTTGCCAAATAAGCGGTTTAATCACTCTGGAGGTATCCAGTAAAAACCAAGGGGTTTGTTTAGTCTGGGGGTCTACTGGCGTATAGTAATTACTTGCCGAGACCACTTCACCCCCACTCATTCCTATAGGATGATCGGTGTCAAAAAAGCTTTGACCGTCAAAGCAAGGTCTTGAGGCTCCATTTGCCAACAATTCAAAGACATAATCATTAGGGAAAGCGTTCGCTTCGCGCCCGAAATCCTCAAATAGAATCCCGTATTTTCCATAATCGTTATCTTCAAACTCAGTGCGAGATACACTTACCGTTGATTCAAACAGCTTGTTTTTAATCTCATATTCAAAATCGGCGAGCTTATGAATAATACGATCACCAACCCATTCACGAATTTTAGGAATTTGCCCTAAAAAGCCGTAACCTGTTGAGGCCGCACTGGAAGGAATAACCGTTGCCAATTGAGTATAAAGCTGATCATCGCTATCCGTTAGCCCTTTGCTGAATCGCGCAGCAAATGCTGTTGACGCTTCGCGTAAATTAGTAGTCATTATTCAACTCCTTAGTCTTTATAAAATCTTCTGGTTTAACGCCTGTTAGGCTGCAAGCCTGTATCTCGCGCTCAGTTAATCCATAGTGGTATTGGCTGTTCGGTAGCCGCCCATTGGCCGCCAGCCGTTCAGTTTGTGTTTTGCCCTTAAGATGCGCCCAACCAAAACCACCATCTGACAACTTTTGACTTAAACTAGAAAAATGCTCCTTTCCGAGGGATTCTCTCAGCACTAGCAACTCTGAACGGCAAGATGCAGGGAAAACAAATTCAATTATGACTTTTTCAACATCAGCCTTACACGCCGCTAACGCCTCTGTTTTTTGATGGGCTTTTAACGCAGTTATTAACTCTTGCGAACTGTTGGCATCAACATTAAGCAGCGATGCAATCTCTTTAATACCAACGGTTTCTAGTGAGTTTTTCAGAGATTGATCATGACAAAATGCCATCATCTCCAGTGCGGGGTTATTGGTTAAAGCCACGTTCACGATGCGTCTAATGGCTAATACTTCCCCTTCATGTTTTTCAAATGACAAAACGGGCGATAAGTAGCGATACTCTTTGTTTTTCACCATTTCTTGTGCTTTAGGTGTCCATTTTACATCGCCATAAATCCCGTCTGACTCGGCTCTTAGATTAGTTATCCATCCAGCCGCTGGTTTGGGTTCTGTTGAGTCACTCATTAATGAGTGTTCATAGTCGATACTCATTTCCACGCTCTGTCGAATGGAATTAGCAACGACCTCTTCTGGCGACTCTAACAAAAATTGGCGACCATCTGTGGCCGTAAAACGGCGCTCAATGGGCAACAACTTAATCCGGCTAGGAGTATCTGACGTTTGCTCTGATAGCGCAGTTGTTGAAAATAATTGATTATGCGGTTGATTCATGGGTATACCTGTGCCTTAACCAAGGTAGTTAACTTTTTAAATTGGCTTTTGAGTGAATAGCTCTTTGCTCTTGAATAATCTGGTCAATTCGTCGGCTGGTAAAACAATATTTAAAGGCCAGCTCGTTAGTATTACGACCATTAAACTCACGGTATATATGGATAGCTTTCAACGCTGCTTTCAACCGGGCACCATTTGGCACATAAAAATCACGACCGCCGCCATAAAAAGCCAGCTCAAGAATGAGCTTATCCGCTAAACCAGCAGCATCAATCCCTTCTTTTTTCAACCGAGCATCAAACAGATCCACGAGAAAGGCCAATGTTTCAGGATACCTTTGACGTAAATGAGCTAAATCAGATTCAGATATGTCATCACAATGCATTGCTAGTCCTATTCACTGTTTTCATTAAGTGTCAGCCTAAAACGTTTCACGAAAATAGGGATATGAAAGGTTTCAGGGTTTAAGGCGGGAGCACAGCAAGGAATTCAATCGAAGTAACAAGCAACCACCCGTTTAAACCCTGTTTAAATTCGCCTAGAAGCGATTTTATAGGATGCTTAACGCTCTGCTGCATTTTGCGGTGAATAGTCGCTTAAATCACGATTAAGGAGTTATGCCGTCAAAAAACAAAAAAGGCGCAAAATGCGCCTCTTTGTTAATCGGAGAGAAAAGGATAAAGCTTTTGCTGATTTTTAGCCCACACCCTACACCATGCTTGTTTTGGATGTCATTATGAACGCAATTCTAATTGATTCACTTGCTCTAACATGGCTAAGGCTTTCGCTACAGCTGCATCCTTGGCAAGATTTAGCGAAAACACTAACACGCTGGCCTCTCCTGGGCTTAGAGAAGAAATATGCTCGGCTAACGAACTATGCAATCTAGATAAATCACTACTGATGCATTTTAAATCAGCAAGGTTATTGTTTTCAAACGCCTTGACTGCTACTTCTGCAACAGCGCAGCTAACAGGGCAAATTTGAGGGTAGGGGGCATGGCTTTTTAACTTTTCAACGTTGCTCATAGTGTTACCTTTGTGTTTTGAGAGGTGTCACTATTTAATGAGGGTGACGGGACTCACTCTCGGCCACAAAGTCGCCGCCGCCAATATTTCCCGAAGGTGTTATATTTTTGGCTGTCGTCCCGTCATAATTCAGACGCATTTATGCCAAATTACAGGCATAAAAAAACCGCAATATTGACGGGTGCGGATACCGCTTTGTGTTTTGAGAGGCGTCTATAGTACTGCTTAAATAGCCAAGGGGTCAACTCCTAAGCATAAGCTGAGTAAAAGGCTTTCAAGTTATGCTGCTTCAATGCTTACCAAAAAAAAATAAAGTATATCGTTGATATTTAATGTTTTTTAATTGAGCCATGAACAGAAAACAAACTTGAAAGTCAGTTTCAAGTTTATCAATATAACTTTCAAGTTTCCCCATTATTTCGGTCAAAGCAGCGAGAGAGCAACTAAGTTAGCGGCTCTAGCCTGTAGCCTGGGTTCATCGTCACTAAAAAATACTTTTAGTCAACAACACCATGTTTGAGTGTGCTCTGTGTATTTTTTAGCTTGAAGGTTAGTTGCCAGGGCGAGATCGTGAACATGGTCAATTAATGAGTACTCATGCAGTTACCCTGGGTTAGTTGCTTCTCTCATTCTTTGGTTTTAACCTACAAGCTAAAAGCAACATATAATAAGGTGCACCGACCAACCATATAAGATGGTTCCTTTTCTACTTGTTATGGCGATGCTCAGATTTTAAGTTAAAACCTAATAAATCAATAGGTAAGTTAATACCAAGAGGATATGGTATAGAAAAGGAACTTAGGCCCTTTTCATCCAACACTATAGGAACTCGCATATCAGGAAGAACCATGTGGCACCCTCTGGATAAGAAATTCCAAAGGGTGCCAGTCGTTTTTCATGCGTGAGTGGTTCTTGCGCATTTTTTTGGCTCCCTCGATTAATAGTGTTAATTAAGAATAATAGTTAGCACTCCTGTTGTTGCTAAAACGAATAAATCGCAGGCCAAGCGTGATAGTTCGCGTCCGAGTTTTATTTTTTGAGAAATATATCTCGCGCCTGCACAAAACCTTTATTTTCAATAAGTTGCAAAATGAATAACTACGGGAATATAACTAAGACAGGGCGTCCATGTATGAATGATGAACTTAGACGGTTTGGGGAACGAGTGAAAAAAGTTGTCGGAAACAATAGTGCGCGATCTTTTTCTCGCAAGATTGGATTGTCTGACAATATTTTACGGAAATACATGGAAGGTAAATCAGATCCAAGCAGAGGTAATCTAATTGCTATATCTAAGGCGGGCGGTGTTAACCTTCAATGGCTAGCTACAGGCGAAGGCCCAATGTCCCCTGATGATGACCCGCAAGCAGTGTCAGAGCTAAATATGGCCCTATTCCAAACGAGCCAGAGCGCCTTTACCAGTGAGTACGCACTAATTCCTGTGTACCAAGTGGCGGTATCTGCGGGTAATGGCAGTTTTGTAGATAATGAACGTCCTGAAAAGTACCTGGCATTTCGCCGTAGATGGTTAAAATGGCGTGGGTTTGACGAGCAGGAGCTAGCAGTGGTACTGGCTAATGGCGATAGTATGGAGCCGACTATCCCTAATAAAAGCACGCTCGTGGTACACACTGGTCGCAAGCAGCCTAAGGATGGCAACATCTACGTGATCCGCAATGGCGACCAGGTATGGGTTAAGCGTATCCAGGTTAAACCTAGCTCGTGGTTGTTACTCAGTGAGAATAATTTCTATCCACCAATAGAGATCCCAATGACAGAACAAAGTCAGTTTGAAATCATTGGCCAGGTAGTTCACATCTCACGCGATGTAGGTGAATAGTGTTTAAAGATGATTTAAAAGCTA
Organism: Shewanella sp. KCT; assembly: GCF_007636505.1. NCBI lineage: Bacteria > Pseudomonadati > Pseudomonadota > Gammaproteobacteria > Alteromonadales > Shewanellaceae > Shewanella > Shewanella sp. KCT. Next base: position 419,822 of record NZ_LVDJ01000002.1, on the reverse strand, counting down.
GTTGCAAGACATCATCATTTATCAAAGTAAGAGGCGCAAACCTTGATGGCCGCGCCTCATTTCTCAAACCTCGATTTTTCAGTTTCCCGATGATGACTGACCATTTCTCACCGAGCCATCGTCGGCTATAAACCTTGATACACGGGCTTTCCACTGAAAAGTTACTCGCCAAATTTTAGCCAATTTCGTTTGTTCTCGGTTTTTATGTTCATTTATCAATACTCAAGACCCTATACAACCGTTCTAACTCGCTACGTAAGACTGAGCTGGTGATCCTGCTCAAGCCGACCGTGGTGGGCGCCGAGACCTGGCAGACCGAGCTGCAACGCTCCAAGGCACTGCTGGATCGCTGGTACCCAGAAGAGAAACAGGAGTAGGCGCTTGTATCTGCAGCACTTTCATTTGGCGCAGCCTCCGTTTTCGCTGACGCCAAATACCGGCTTCTTCTTCGGCTTGGCGCCCCATGTCGAGGCTCTGCAAGTGCTGCAAACTGCCCTGCAGACGGGGGAAGGTTTTATCAAGGTCACCGGCGAGGTCGGGACGGGTAAAACCTTGATCTGTCGTAAACTGCTCAACGATATTCCCGAGCGTTTTCATTGCGCCTATCTGCCCAATCCCTATCTGAGTCCCAGCGAGCTGCGTTGGGCACTGGCTTTAGAGCTGGGGCTAAAATACAGCGCCGATCTGGATCAGCAGCGCCTCACCAGCCTTATTCAGCAGCAGCTTATTGCGCTGAGCGCCCATGGACACTCCATCGTTTTGGTGCTGGACGAGGCTCAAGCCCTGCCGGACGAGAGCCTGGAGGCATTGAGGCTATTCACCAACCTGGAGACAGAGAGTCGCAAGCTGCTGCAGGTAGTCTTGTTTGGCCAGCCTGAGCTGGATACCCGACTGCAACAGGCGCAGTTTCGTCAGCTCAGACAACGAATCACCTTCAGCTATCAACTGCGGCCCATGACCGCCGACGAGACCCGAGCCTACCAGGCCCACAGACTCGAGGTGGCGGGGTATCGCGGCGAGGGGCTATTTGGCGCCCGCGAGAGTAAGCGCCTCGCCCGTGCAGCAAGAGGAATTCCGAGACTCATCAATATTTTGTCCCATAAGGCGCTGCTGCTCGCCTATGGCGAAGGCGCTGACAGGGTGAGCCTACGCCACGTGAAGGGGGCGATTATCGACACTCAGGATGCCGACAAGGGGCTGTTGCCCAAGTGGTGGCTGGGCACGGCTGGCGCCGTGTCACTGTGCGCCGGCGCGCTATGGTTTTGGCTTACCCGGGGGCTGGCATGAGCGTCATCAACACCATGCTCAAAGATCTGGATAAGCGCCAGCAGTCCCATGGGCTGGATGAGCTGCCTGTGCCGCCACTGCAATATCGTCAGGCGCCTCAGTCGCGTCTGCCCTGGTTGTTACTCGCGCTGCTCTCCCTACTGCTGTTGGCCATGGGCTATCTGGCGTGGGATCGCTACGCGGCTCTTGAGCGCACCAACCTGGCACTGCAACAGGATAATCAGAATCTGGCCCAGGAGATCGCCAGCGGCGAACTCAAACAGCCTGTGGCGAGCGAAGAGCCAACTACCCAGAACGAATCTGAGTTGGCAGCGAGTAAAGCGCCTGCCGAGAAACCAAGGGCTGAGGCTTCACAGATTGCAGATACTCAGGTCACAGCTAAGGTCGAGCCTAGTGCCGACGCTAGTGCTGAGCTCGTGGCTACACCCCAAAAAGACTCCGTTGCTGAGCCTAAGGGCAAGAGCAAGCCAGCTGTTGAGAGCAAGCCTGCCGCTAAGCCTCAGAGGGTTCGGGTCGAGCAGGTATCAGACGCCACCCGAGCAAAAACGACAGGCTCCATGGCGGTGACCGAGGTGAAACTATCGCCCGAGGCGCTGGCCGAGAAACGTTTCAGCCAGGGCAAGTCGGCCCAGGAGGGGGGGCAACAGTCCCAGGCGCTGGATGACTTTAGCGAGGCGATAAGGCTCGATCCCGCCCAGCACGGCGCGCGTCAACATCTGGCGGCCCTCTATTATGGTCAGGGGCAGTTGGGTGAGGCTAAGACAGTGCTGGAACAGGGGCTCGCCCGCTATCCCCAGGAACTTGATTACGCCCTCATGCTGGCCAAAGTGTTGGAGGCGCAGGGTGATAGCCAGGGGGCCTTGGGGGCGCTTGGCACTATCCCAGACGATCACCTGCTCGCCAAGCAGAAGTGGGTGCTGCAGAGTCATCTTGCCCAGCAGGCATCGCAATTTGCCTTGGCCGAAGAGAGTTATCGCCGCCTGGCCAGGGTCGAACCCACGCAGGCCAAGTGGTGGATGGGGCTGGCCTACGCCTTAGATTCCCAGCAAAAATATACCAGCGCCAAGCAGGCTTACGGTCAGGCCCTAGGCTTATCCGGCTTGTCGCAGCAGGCCAGCAATTTTATTCAGCAGCGGCTGGCCCAGTTAGGAGATATCGAGTGAAACCCAAGTTAAAGATGCGCCTCGGCGACTTATTGGTACAGGAAGCGATCATCAGCGAGGCACAGCTGGGCCAGGCCCTGGCCGAGCAGAAAAATACCGGCAAGAAGCTGGGTCGCACCCTGATCGATCTCTCCTGCATCACAGAAGAGCAGCTGCTTAAGTTTCTGTCGCAGCAGCTCAATATTCCCTTTTTGGATATCAGCCGCCGGGCTATTCCGCCTCAAGTAGTGAATCTTCTGCCCGAGGTTCAGGCCCGTCGCTATCGCGCCCTGGCGGTGGAAGATAATGGCGACCATGTGCTGGTGGCCATGAGCGACCCAGCCGATCTACAGGCGATGGACAATATCGAGGTCTTGCTGGCGCCCAAGGCAATTAAGATTGCCGTGGTCACAGAGACCCAGTTGCTGGAGGCCTTCGACAACCTGTATCGCCGCACCGGGGAGATTGCCCAGATCGCCGGTAAGCTGGAGGAGGAATATGCCGCCGACGATCAGTTCGATCTCGCCAGCCTGACCGATGCCGACAGCGATAACGAAACCACTGTGGTTAAGCTGTTGCAGTCGATCTTCGAAGATGCGGTGCAGATGCGCGCCTCAGATATTCATATCGAGCCCGGTGACAAGGTGCTGAGGATCCGCCAGCGTATCGACGGCCAGCTGCAAGAGAATACCCTGCAGGAGGTGAACATCGCCTCGGCACTGGTGCTGCGCCTTAAGTTGATGGCGGGGCTGGATATCTCAGAGAAGCGTCTGCCCCAGGATGGCCGTTTCCACATGGAGATCAAGGGGCACAAGATAGACGTGCGTATGTCGACCATGCCCATCTATCACGGCGAGTCTGTGGTGATGCGTCTGCTGGACCAGTCCGCGGGCCTGCTGACCTTAGATGAGACCGGCATGCCGGCCGAGATGCTGGCGCGGGTGCGCAGACAGATCAAACGTCCCCACGGCATGCTGTTGGTGACCGGGCCTACCGGTAGCGGTAAAACCACGACGCTTTATGGCGTGCTGAGTGAGCTTAACACCGCCGATCGCAAGATCATCACGGTGGAAGATCCGGTGGAGTATCAGCTGCCGCGTATTAATCAGGTGCAAGTTAACCATAAGATAGGCTTAGATTTTTCCAACGTACTGCGTACCACCTTGCGTCAGGACCCCGACATCATCATGGTGGGTGAGATGCGTGACCAGGAAACCGTCGAAATTGGCCTCAGGGGCGCGCTCACAGGTCACTTCGTGCTGTCGACCCTGCATACCAATGATGCGGTCACCTCTGCCCTGCGTCTGCTGGACATGGGCGCCGCCAGCTATCTGGTGGCCAGTGCGCTTAGGGTGATCATTGCTCAGCGTCTGGTGCGCCGGGTCTGTCACAAGTGTGCCCAGCCCTATGATCCTAGCGCCGCCGATCATGCCTGGCTTAGCAGCATCAGCGGTCGCGACTTCAGCCAGGCCAAGTTTCGTATCGGCACCGGCTGCCAGAGCTGCAACGGTAGCGGCTATCGTGGCCGTATCGGTGTATTCGAGATCCTGGAGCTGGATGAGAAGATGATCGATGCGATGCGTAGTGGTAACCCCCAGGCGTTTGCCCAGGCGGCCTACCAGAGCCCGAACTTTACTCCGCTGGCCGAGTCGGCGCTCAACTACCTTGCTGAGGGCATGACCACTATGGAAGAGGTGGCCAAGCTTATCGAAGATGCCAGCGATACCCAGGTACCCATCTCGCAGGAGATGATCCATCAACATGAGATTGAGGGCTAACTATGCCTGTCTATCAGTACAAGGGGCGTGATGCACAGGGCAATTCGGTCAGCGGGCGACTCGATGCGACCACACAAAGTGCCGCCGCCGATCAGCTGCTGTCTCGCGCCGTGATCCCCCTTGAGCTGGTGGAGGCCAAAGTTGCGCGCGAGTTTCACCTGGGCAGCCTGTTCAAGAGCAAGGTTGGCCTGGATGAGCTGCAGATTTTTACCCGGCAGATGTATTCGCTCACCCGCTCGGGCATCCCTATTCTGCGGGCCATCGCCGGCCTATCGGAGAGTTCGCACTCCAAACGGATGAAGGATGCCCTGAACGATATTTCAGAGCAGCTGATATCCGGTCGTCCGCTTTCATCGGCGATGAACCATCACCCGGATGTGTTTGACGCCCTGTTTGTCTCCATGATCCATGTGGGTGAGAACACGGGTAAGCTGGAGGATGCTTTTATTCAGCTCTCTGGCTATATCGAACGCGAGCAGGAGACCCGCAGGCGCATCAAGGCGGCGATGCGTTATCCCATCTTCGTCTTGATGGCGGTGGCCCTGGCCATGGTGGTGCTCAATATCATGGTGATCCCTAAGTTTGCCGATCTGTTTGCCCGTTTTGGCGCCGATCTGCCCTGGGCCACCAAGCTGTTGATCGGCACCTCTAACTTCTTCGTCAACTACTGGTACCTGCTGCTCATCGCCTTGGTGGGCGGCTTCGTGGGGATCCGCTATTGGCACAATACAGAGAAGGGCGAGCAGCAGTGGGACAGATGGAAGCTTAAGATCCCTGCGGTGGGCAGCATCATAGAGCGCTCGACCCTGTCGCGGTATTGCCGCAGTTTCTCCATGATGCTGAGCGCAGGCGTGCCCATGACACAGGCCCTGAGCCTGGTAGCCGATGCCGTGGATAATGCCTATATGCATGACCGCATAGTGGCCATGCGCCGGGGCATCGAATCGGGCGAGTCCATGCTGCGGGTGTCGAACCAGAGTCAGCTCTTTACCCCGCTGGTGCTGCAGATGGTGGCCGTTGGGGAAGAGACGGGCCAGATAGATCAACTGCTCAACGACGCCGCCGACTTTTACGAGGGGGAGGTCGATTACGACCTCAAGAACCTGACCGCCAAGCTGGAGCCTATTTTGATCGGCATCGTCGCGGTGATCGTCCTCATCCTGGCGCTGGGCATCTACCTGCCGATGTGGGATATGCTCAATGTGGTCAAGGGGGGATAACCCATGGCAGCCATGAGCCGGGAGCTGAGCTGATGGAAAACCAGACACGGGTCGACAGCGAGCTGATGCAGGCCTACGGCAAGATGATCGCCATAGTGGTGCTCTTGCTCATCTTGGGCGTACTGGGTTACGGTTATTTTGCCAAGGTGGATCAGGTCTCTTCTCAGGGGCTGAAGCTGGAGCACAGCCGCCTGCTGAATGTACTGGCCATGGTGCGCTCTCAATGGTTGGTGCAGGGGCGCCCCGCCGAGATGCATCTCGACTGGTCCACGGCCATGGAACTCAGGGACGGCGAGCAACCTCTGATTAAGATGAGCGAGCAGGGTTGGCCAACATTGGCGCAAATCACCGAGGAGAACTGCAAGACCCTCTGGTGGCAGCTGTTGGGTGGCCGGGATGATTTAGCCAAAATTGTTACACAAGCGGACCAGGCTGGAGAGGTTTGTAGTTATATTGCTAATAACGGTGATCGATTGAGTTATCAACTCACTAGTGGACGCGTTATTTTTTTGACAGATCGCTGAATTTAGCGACTTCTAAGGTTTTATAATTTGCTGTAACTGCTAGAATTATCAGGATTATCTAAGGGAGTTTTTTATGAAAATGCGAGCCCAAAACATGCCAACCAAACAGAGTGGTTTCTCTCTGATCGAGCTGGTGATCGTGATTGTGATCCTGGGAATTCTGGCGGCCACTGCCATTCCCCGTTTTTTGAATGTGACCGACGATGCAGAAGATGCTAGCGTAGATGGCGTAGCCGGTGGTTTGGCCACGGCGGTAAGCTTCGTGCGCTCCCAATGGGAAGTAGATGGCCGTAATAATGCCAATGTGGTGCTGGATGGTACGCAGATCTCCCTGGATACCCGTTTCGGCTTCCCAACGGGCTTGACTTCGGGCAGTGGTATCGTGAGCGCGACCGGTATGACAGATGCCGCCTGTCAGGAGGTATTCCAGAATATTCTTCAGGGCGCACCGCGTAACGTGCTCTTTAATCAGGATGCCCGTAATCAGCGCTTTACCGCGCGGGTACTGGATGGCGCCGGTGGTAATGGGGTAGCGATCGATGGCACTCAGGTGACCAACTTAGATCTCTGTGTCTACCACCAGGTGACCTCGCTGGCATTAAACCCAACCACGGGCGTGCCGACACCTACACCTGATCTGGCCACCGCCAACGCCAAAGGTATCCTCTATAACCCAGGTACCGGTCAGGTGTTGAGTTTTACCAATTAATCTTGCGCCTTGCCCCGGCGAGGCCGACAGAATTTTATAAAAGTTGAATGTTAAACGTTAGCAGAAGCGAAAATAACAAGGGTACGACATGAAGAAGCAAAACGGCTTTACACTGATCGAGTTAGTGGTTGTGATCATCATCTTAGGGATTCTGGCCGTGACCGCAGCGCCTAAATTTATTAACTTACAGAGCGATGCGCGCCTTTCTGCATTGGAAGGCATGAAAGCATCTATCCAAGGTGCCAACTCTTTGGTCTATTCCAAAGCCGCGATTGCCGGAAAAGAGAAAGGTGGCACTGATGGCGCGGCTACTTTGGATATCGGTACAGGAACAGATATAAATGTCGTTTACGGTTACATGAAAGCGACTGAAGCAGATTTTGAGAATGGATTAGACGTTACTTTTGCAGCAGGTGAGGACGGTAAGCCAACATCCACAACGGCAACCGATGAATGGATTATCAAACCAGAAGCTTCAAAGGTGACTATATGGCAAAAAGGGGCTCCAGCCGCCTGTAAGTTGGAATATACCCAAGCGACAAGCTCGAGTGTCGGCCCCACATTTGCCGCCATGCCGACAACTTCAAATTGCTAATAGTTAGGAAACAGATGAATAAGCAGAAAGGATTCACGCTAATCGAATTAGTGGTGGTAATTATCATTTTAGGGATTCTGGCGGTGACCGCCGCACCTAAGTTTATCAACCTGCAGAGTGATGCTCGTCAATCGACTATTGCGGGGATGAAAGCCGCGATACAGGGAGCCAACGCCCTGATTTATTCGAAGGCTGTGATTGCCGGAAAAGAGAAGGAAGCTGATACCAGTATTATTATCGCCCCCGGTGTGGAAGTCATTACCGATTATGGCTATTTAGATAGTGAAGATGAGCCGCTTATCGTTAAGGCGAATCTGGAAAATGCGTTGGATACAGAGTTTGAAGCTTTGAGCGCTGCCGATACTGTCGCCACTCAAGATTGGGGTGTGTTTTCCTCGACAAATACTCAATTTATCATAGTGCCAAAGGGTAAGAAGTCGACAGATGCATGTCGTATCGATTATACGACGGCAAAAGATGCAAATACACCGGCCGTAGTCTCGGCTATTATTACTGGTTGTTAAATAGGAAGTTATCAATGAATAAACAAAATGGTTTTACACTAATTGAATTAGTGGTTGTTATTATTATTTTAGGAATTCTGGCGGTGACCGCGGCGCCTAAGTTTATTAACCTGCAGAGCGATGCGCGTGTTTCTGCATTGCAAGGTGTAAAAGGGGCGTTGCAGGGGGCGAACTCACTTTATTACTCCAAGGCAGTCTTAGCGGGTATTGAAAAGACTGCTGCAACTGCGGCTGACTCAAATGCAACACCACCAACTACAGGAACGGTAGTTGAAGGCGTGACCCTAAATTACGGTTATATTCAGGCGACTCAAGCTGAGATTGCTGCTGCACTAGAGATCACAGCCTCGGATTGGACGTTTACATCTGTTACTGGGTCAGATCCTTTAGCAATCGAGATTTCTCAGAAGGATGCACCTACTACTTGTAAGTTTACTTATACACAGGCTAAGGATGCTTCGACACCGCCTGCATATGGCGCCATACCTGCTGCTAGCGATTGTTAAAGAGAACGTTTCTAAAGGCCTGCAATGCAGGCCTTTTTTGTCTGTGGCGAGAGACTAATTACTGAAATCGATGGCAATATTTGCCATACTCTGTAGGTTATTAGAAAGTTTAACGCTATCAGCGTGTTGCAGCTGGGGTGTCGATGAATAAACAACAAGGTTTTACCCTTGTAGAGCTGGTCACTACCATCATCTTGATTGCCATTTTATCTGTGGTGGTCTTGCCGCGCTTCTTTACCGCCTCAAGCTACAGCGCCTATACCCTGAGAGATGAACTGATTAGCGAGCTCAGGCGCGTTCAGCTGATGGCGCTGAATAACCTGGATCGCTGCTACAAGGTGAGTGTGACGGCGACAAGTTATCGTGCCGACATTTACGGCGCCGATTGCAGCAGCCTAGCGGTCAGCGGCAATGCCCAGTCGCTGCACCGCCAGACCAGCCTGAGTTTAGGCAGCTTAAACAGCTTCACCCTGACCTTCGACCGTGACGGCAGAGTGACGGGCAGCTGCGCGGCGGGCTGCACCATCAAGGTCACCGCCGATGAAACCTTAGACCTCAGCATAGAGAGCCAGGGGTATATTCATGGACGCTAGCAGAGCTATCTTACCAAGGCGCGCCTCAGGCTTTACTCTAATCGAGTTGGTCGTGGGCATGATAGTGCTTGGCATCGCCCTAGTTATGCTCACCAGCATGCTGTTTCCCCAGGCGGATCGCGCCGCCGAAACCCTTCACAGGGTGCGCTCTGCCGAGCTGGCGCATTCCCTGCTCAACGAGATCTGGGGCAAGCGTTACGATCAGAACAGCAATCCCAATGGCGGCGTGCCCGCCTGTGGCGCGGCGGCCAGGCCAGACCTTGGATTGCCAGCAGGGCTGCCCTGTACTGACGAGGTCAACTTTGGCGCGGGCGGACTCGATCGCAACGCCTATCGGGATGTGGATGACTATCATGGCCTGACCCAGGCCAGCAAGATGCTCAACTCGGATCGCACCTATGCTCAGGAATATATTAACTACCAACTATCGGTCAGCGTGAGTTATCCCGGCAGCGACAAGAACAGCAAGCTGGTGGCGATCAATGTGACCACACCCAGTGGCGAGGTGATCACTTATCATGCGCTGCGGAGTAACTACTGATGGGGCTGCAAACTAACAAGGGCTTCACCTTGGTCGAGATGGTGACCGTCATCATCATACTTGGCATCCTGGTGGTCGGGGTGAGCAGCTTCGTGATCTTGAGCACCCGCATCTTCGTCGAATCCAGCTCTGTGGATCAGGTGCTGAGTCAGAGTCGTTTCGTGATTGAGCGTATGACGCGGGAGCTACGTAATGCCCTGCCAAATAGCATTCGGGTGGACAAGTCAAGCGATGCCCAGTGCATAGAGTTTATGCCTATCACTGCCAGCGCCAGCTATATCAACCTGCCTATTGCGCCAAGTGCCGAGGCCGATACTGGTAGCATCATGTTGCCAGCGCAGGGAGTAAACCTGGCCCACAAGATAGTGGTCTATCCGCTATCGCCCGGTCAGCTCTACCAAGACAGTCCATCGACCAAACAGGGTCGTATCTTCGATGTTAACAGGCTGAGCGGCAATCAGATTGAGTTTAACAATGTGCTGCGCTTCGATGAGGCCTCGCCTCAGAAGCGCTACTTCATGGTCAATGGCGCCGTGAGTTACTGCTTCTTAAGTAGCGGCGATATCAGGCGTTACGACGGCTACGGGGTTCAGACAACCCAGCCGACACCGGCGCAGATGGGGACGGGGGCCTTGATGGGCCGGTATGTGGTCAATAACTTAGGTAGCGAGGCGCCGATTCACTACACACCGGGTACACTGGTTAACAATGCCGTGGTGCAGTTGTCGCCCCGTTTCGAGGTGAATGGCCAGACCTTTCAATATCAACATCAGGTGCAGGTGATCAATGTTCCCTAATCGAGCCAGGCAGCGAGGCAGCGCCCTAGTGATAGGCATTTTCATCATTACTGTGATGTTTCTGATGGCGGCGGCGCTCGTCAATATCGTTAGCGATGCCGACGAGGGGGTAAACCTGGAGGTCTTGGCGACCCGCGCCTTCGCCGCGGCGAACAGCGGCGCCGATGCTGCCCTGGCGCAGCTGTTTCCCCTAAGTGGTGCTGTGTTGGGTTGTTCTAGCGTCTCTGCTAGTTGGACACCGCCGGATGTGGTGGGCTTTCATGGCTGTAATGTGGTGTTAAGCTGCAATCAGATCACAGTGGCGACAGGGAGCGACAGCGTGACCCAATATCTTATCGGCAGTGAGGCGACCTGCGCCGTGGGCAACTGCGATGGCAATGCCTGTCTGCGCGTCAATCGTAAGGTGGAGGTCGAGGCCCGTGAATAGACTCCTGCTAACCTTGCTCGCTGGCTTGTTTTACCTCATTTTCTCCACCGGTGTTTTTGCCGTGCCTCAGTGTGATGAGATTTTTACCGACAAACCGACGGGTGATCATAATCCCGGCCTGGTGCCGCCCGACGATATTGGGGCATATAGGGGTAACCTGATTTGTACAACACAAGGGTGGAAAAGGAGTTGCTCATCAAGTGATTCCTTTAGCGCGGGTGATTACAATTTCGGCGAGGGGGATTTTAAACAGGGGAGCTATGTTTTTACCAATAATGCCTCTACGCGGCTTTATTTCAATAACTTATCTATTAATAACTCAGCTATAAATAGCTCAGGTAAAGCCGAAAATCTGATTATTTATGTCAGAGGTGAGTTAGTTCTATCTGGGCATATTTCGATCAATGCCATAGTGTATGTGGCGGGAAGTGTCACCATTGCACCTCACACTTTCATTGATGGTGCCTTGGCCTCAGGGGGGAACCTAGGGATACATCAAAACGGTGGCGTTGATGTCGATCTCGATGCGGTAGATAACGCCGACTTCGGCGGCATGTGTGACAAGGGCGGTGTGAGTGTCGATCACTACCGACTCGAATTTACCTCGGATGCGCTGAGCTGCGCCGCCAAAGACATACTGCTGCGTGCCTGTGTCAACGCCGACTGTTCGACCCAGGCGAGTGTCTCCTCGAGCGTCGAGTTAACCAAGAACGGCGTAAAATATGCTGATGTCGGCTTTACCGGCTCGGCTCAAACCCAGGTGTGGCATCCAGACGGCGGCAGCGTCCTCCTGGGACTTGGCACTACGGCACCATCCGCGCCCTATCGCTGTTATATCGACGGTGCTCTGGTGGCTAATGCCCAGTGCCTGCTCGACTTTGCCGATACGGGATTCTATTTCGATGTGCCCGACAGCACCGCCTGTAAGACGGGTAACAGCTTTAATCTGTTTGCTGTGACCAAGGATACTCAGACTCAGCAGTGTAAGCCCCTGTTTGCCAACCAGACCAAGACGATTAGCTTCGGCTTCGATTATCTGCGCCCGGCAACGGTAAACAATCCGGCCCAGCTTACCCTGAATAGCCTGTTATCGCCGAGTGACTCGATAGCGATCGATGGTGGCGGCACTCAGACAATGCAGGTGCATTTTAACGGTGAAGGAGTTGCCAGTCTGTCGGCCAACTACCCAGAGGCGGGCGTGGTGACGCTTAGCGCCGAACATAGCCACACTGTTTCGCGTCCTGCCGGAGGCTCAGAGACTCTGATGCTCACCCATAGCGATAGTTTTACCTCGGCACCCGCCGGTTTTCATTTTGCCAATGTCAGTGCCAATGGGCGCTGTGATGCCAGTGATCCCTATGACGTTGACTGTAAGGTACTGGCCGCGGCGGGTGAACCCTTTAGCATGCAGGTGACTGCGGCCTGTTGGCAGAGCGATGACGATAAGGATTTCAGCGACAATAGTGCGCTGCAGAATTTCGAGCATGGCGGCCTGTCTGTGGTGTCACAGGTGGTGCAGCCCGATACCGGGGTAAACGGCGTGTTAGGACGTGATAGCCTGGCGTTCTCACTATCATCTGGCGTCAGCGCTCAGATCATCAATGATCAAAGCTGGAGCGAGGTTGGCACTATGAAGGTGGCGCTTGGCGCGGATGTCAGCTTTGAGGGCGTGACCATTCCCGCCAGCCAGTCCAGCAGTGAGGTGTTTGGCCGTTTCACACCGGCCTATCTAGAGATCACAGGCAACGACCCTGAGGCGGCCCAGAGCTGCGGCGCATTTACCTATCTGGATCAGCCCTTCGGCTTTAAAACGGGCGCCGAGCCAAACATTCAGGTGGCGGGGTTAAATGCCCAAGATAAGGTTACCAGCAATTACCAGATCGGTGATTGGTGGCGTTACAAACACAGGGATGAGGCAGAGCGCAATCAGTGGCCTGAGCGCAGCTATCAAGACAGCACAGGGCTAGCTGTGATTGGCGACAGTCAGGCGCCGGCACTCTCAGGCCAGGTCAATTATCGCGGTTCACCCAATGTCGCTGAGTTGATAGACGCCCAGCCGAGTTACCGACGCACCCAGACGCCACAGGAACCCTTCGATGCCGATTTTGATCTGGTTTTGTCGGTGCTGGACGTCAGCGATGAAGATGGTATCTGTTATCGCGACAGCGCCGCGGCTGCTTGCCGCGGATTTACCTTTAGCGATATCGGCGACGGTAAGGCCTTCGAGCTGCGCTATGGTCGTCTGGTGCTGGAAAATGGCTATGGCCCTCAGTCGGAGAGCCTGCGGCTGCCGCTACGTAGCGAATATGTTTCAAGCGTGACTGCTGGCGTGCCTACCTGGACATTAAATGGCGATGATAATTGCTCGATTTTTAATACCCAGACCTCACTCGATGCCGGCGAGACGGCAACCTCTGGCCTGTATCGCATCCTACCTTCGGGCTTCCCCGATCTGCAGGCCTATAGCGATAGTGGATTGTCGCTGCGCAGTGGCGCTCTGGTGAATGGCGTGGGCAATCTCTATTTTGCCATCCCCAATCAGGCGGGCGAGGTGCCCCTCAAGCTGCATGTTGAACCTTGGCTCAAGGGATATTGGAACTATCCGGGGAACGCTGCCGATACCTTGTTTGATCCCAGGGCCAATGTCTATTTTGGCACCTATCGCGGACACGATAAGATCATCTATTGGCGGGAAGTGAAATAGCCTATCTACCAATTGCTGAGCGAGTGTTCACTTAGGCTGACACAAGCCTCAATGATGAACAGATATTTATCTAAGGATCAGCATAATATCCTTGTGGAATGCGGGGGGCATTGATAAAGTTACCTGATTTTTATTTTTCCGACTCCACTGAGACAGGCTGGTTACATGTTCAAGAAGCTGCGTGGCATTTTTTCTAACGATCTTTCGATCGATTTGGGTACGGCTAACACCTTAATTTACGTTCGCGAAGAGGGCATAGTGTTAAATGAGCCTTCGGTTGTTGCAATTCGGGGCGAACGCGGCAGCGGCGGCCAAAAATCGGTTGCCGCCGTGGGAACAGAAGCTAAGCAGATGCTGGGTCGTACGCCGGGCAACATTCAAGCCATTCGTCCAATGAAAGACGGTGTGATCGCCGACTTCTACGTTACCGAGAAGATGCTGCAGCACTTCATCAAACAGGTGCACAATAACAGCGTATTCCGTCCAAGCCCACGCGTCTTGGTGTGTGTGCCTGTGGGAGCCACTCAGGTTGAGCGTCGTGCGATTCGTGAATCGGCCATGGGCGCAGGTGCTCGCGAAGTCTATCTGATTGAAGAGCCAATGGCGGCCGCTATCGGTGCTGGCCTGCCTGTGTCGGAAGCAACAGGTTCTATGGTGGTGGATATCGGTGGTGGTACTACCGAGGTGGCCATCATCTCGCTCAACGGCGTTGTTTATTCCTCTTCTGTGCGTATCGGTGGTGACAAGTTTGACGATGCCATCATCAACTATGTGCGTCGCAACTATGGGAGCCTGATCGGTGAGGCCACGGCCGAGCGCATCAAGCACACCATAGGTACCGCCTATCCGGGTGACGAAGTGCTGGAGATCGAAGTGCGCGGTCGCAACTTGGCCGAAGGGGTACCACGTAGCTTTACCCTGAATAGCAACGAGATCTTAGAGGCGCTGCAAGAGCCGCTCTCTGGCATCGTTAGTGCCGTGATGGTTGCGCTGGAGCAGTCTCCGCCAGAACTGGCTTCGGATATCTCTGAGCGCGGCATGGTACTGACAGGCGGTGGCGCGCTGCTGCGTGACCTCGACCGTCTGTTGATGCAAGAGACCGGCATCCCTGTGATGGTGGCCGACGATCCGCTGACCTGCGTGGCCCGTGGTGGTGGTAAGGCATTAGAGATGATCGACATGCATGGCGGCGATCTCTTCTCTGACGAAAACTAATTCGGCTCAAGAAAATAGGCAGCAAGACTCTGGTTACACCCCTGGCGAGGCATAGTAAATGATGGCTCGCCGCCCAGACACCACAAGGTGAATGGGTAAAAAGTGGGTACCGGGTTCGCTGCCTTAAGTGTTTTATGAAACCTATTTTTGCCCGCGGTATTTCGAATCAATTCAGGCTCACATTGGCAATTGTTTTGTCGGTGATCTTACTGGTGGCCAACGATAGGCTGGAACCGGTGCGCCAATCTATCTCCTCTGTGCTCAGCCCACTGCAATACGTGGCTAATATCCCCGGTGCCATCCTGGATTGGTCCGCCGAGAGTATCGCCACCCGTAACATGCTGGCCAAGCAGAACAAGCAGCTGCTGCGGCAACAACTCCTGATGAGCGAGCGTCTGCAGCGCTTCGAGCACCTGAGACAGGAAAACGATCGTCTGCGCGCCCTGCTGGGCTCTCCGGTACACATGGACTCCAAGAAGATGGTGGCCGAGGTGATGGAAGTGGCCAGCGATCCCTTTCGTCACTATGTGGTGCTCAACCATGGTGCCCGTAGCGGCGTCTTCGTGGGTCAGCCCGTGGTGGATGCCCATGGCGTCGTCGGTCAGGTGGTGGAGATCAGCGAGCTGACCAGCCGGGTGCTGCTGATTTCAGACGTGACCCACGCTATCCCGGTGCGGGTGACCCGTAACGATGTGCGCCTGGTGGCCCAGGGGATTGGTGAGCTCGACGAGCTCGAGCTGCGGCACGTGGCCAAGAGTACAGACCTTAGGGTTGGCGATCTCCTGGTCTCCTCGGGTCTGGGTAAACGCTTTCCCGAAGGCTACCCGGTGGCGCGCATCATGACGGTCGAGCGCGACGATGGCCAGAGCTATGCCACTGTCACGGCCCAGCCTTTGGCGGCACTGGACCGTATCCGTTACCTGCTGTTGATCTGGCCAGATGGCAATCAGAGTGAGCAGGCCGAGCCGGTCGAAGCAGGCGCCGATGCCCAACCGCAAGCGGAGGAGACGCCATGAGCATGCATATTCCCCACGGTCGTTGGGTGGTCTGGTTAAGCTTCCTGCTGGCCATGTTATTTCAGATCATGCCGCTGCCCGGCTTGGTCGAGGGCTGGCGCCCCGACTGGCTGCTGCTGGTGATGATCTACTGGGCGATGGCGCTGCCGCACCGCTACAATATCCTTTCGGCCTGGGTGCTGGGCGTCTTGCTGGATATCCTGCTGGGGGCCCACCTAGGCATTCGGGCGCTCTCCATGTCGCTGGTGATCTATGTGGTGGTACTGCATTTCCAGCGCCTGCGTAACTTCCCCATGTGGCAACAGGCCCTGATGGTGGCCAGCCTGGTGTGCCTGCACCATCTGCTGGTGTTCTGGGTACAGTTTGTGGTGAACGTGGCCAGCTTTGATGTCAGCCTGTTCCTGCCGGCCCTGTCGAGTCTGATCATCTGGCCTTGGGTATTTTGGATGCTGAGACGCATTCGCCGTATTTATAAAGTGAGATAATGATGCAACTGGTATTAGCCTCTTCCTCTCCTCGTCGTCGCGAGCTGTTGGCTCAAGTGGGTCTTGGCGACCCCGGCTTTGCTTTCGAGGCGCTATCCGCCGACATTGACGAGAGCCATAGGGCAGGGGAAAGTGCCGAGGCGTTCGCGGTGCGTCTGGCGATCGAGAAGGCGCACGCTGGTCTAGCGCTCTGGGGACAGGCGGGCGCCGTGGTGCTGGGCTCAGATACTATAGTGGTATTGGACGGTGAAATCTTAGGTAAGCCTAAGGATGAACAGGACGCCAGGCAGATGCTTAGCGCGCTGTCGGGCAAGTGCCATAGTGTGATGACGGCGGTAGCTGTTACCGACGGTGAGCGGACCCTATCTCGATTAGTTGAAACTAAAGTGCAATTTTGCGGCCTAACTGAACAAGATATCTTAGCCTATATCGCCACCGGCGAACCTATGGACAAGGCCGGCGCCTATGGCATTCAGGGCTTAGGCGGCTGCTTCGTCGAGGCCATCGACGGCAGCTATTCGGCGGTGGTAGGACTACCCTTGGTGGAAACCCGGGCCCTGCTGGCCGAGATTAAGCTGTTATCCGCTTAGCGTTTTACCCAATAGATTGAGCCATTTAGGTCTAAGTTGTTCTAAAATTAACGGTCCTTAGGCCGTTAATGCATTAATCATATTTGAGTGAGTAAACATGAGTCACATAGTCAAAAACAGAGTACAGAAGAAGATAGGTTCTGAGCTATTGATCAATGTGACGCCTACCGAGGCGCGGGTGGCGCTGGTGGAATATGGCATCTTGCAAGAGGTGCATATCGAGCGCCGCATGAAGCGTGGCCTGGTGGGCAACATCTACAAGGGCAAGGTCAGCCGGGTATTGCCTGGCATGCAGGCCGCCTTCGTGGATATCGGCTTGGACAAGGCCGCCTTCCTCCATGCCTCTGATATCGTGCCCCATACCGAGTGTGTCGCCGACGTCGAGAAGGGCAACTTCGTGGTACGTGACATTGCCGAGCTGGTGCGCCAGGGTCAGGACATCATGGTGCAGGTGGTAAAAGATCCCCTGGGCACCAAGGGCGCGCGCCTCACCACAGATATCACCTTACCCTCACGCTATCTGGTATTCATGCCAGGCTCCAGCCATGTGGGTGTATCTCAGCGCATCGAGTCTGAAGAGGTACGTGCCCGTCTCAAGGGACTGACCGAGCCCTTTGTGGATGAAGATGGCGGCTTCATCATCCGCACCGCCGCCGAGAATGCCGGTGAACAGGAGCTGATCCAGGATGCGGCTTTTCTGCGCCGGGTCTGGGCCAAGGTGTGCGAGCGTCGCAAGCGTCCTGGCGTCTCGCTGCTCTATCAAGATCTCGCCCTGCCTGTGCGTATCGTGCGCGACTTCGTCGGCACCGAGCTGGATCAAATCCAGGTGGATTCCGGCCAGACCTACGAGGAGCTGCTGCAGTTTACCCAGGAGTTTATGCCCGAGATCGCCGACAAGATAGAACACTATTCCGGCCGGGTGCCCATCTTCGATCTCTATGACGTGGAGAACGAGGTGCAGCGTGCCTTGGGGCGCAAGGTAGAGCTCAAGTCTGGCGGTTACCTGATCATAGATCAGACCGAGGCCATGACTACGGTGGATATCAACACAGGCGCCTTCGTCGGCCATCGCAACCTGGAAGAGACCATATTCAACACCAACCTGGAGGCAACTCACGCCATCGCTCGCCAACTGCGCCTGCGTAATCTGGGTGGGATCATCATTATCGATTTCATCGACATGCTGAACGAAGATCATAAGAAGCGTGTGCTCAGCACCCTGGAGGCGGCACTGGCCAACGATAGGGTGAAGACCAATGTCAGCGGCTTCTCGGGGCTCGGCCTGGTGGAGATGACCCGTAAGCGCACCCGCGAGAGCCTGGAGCATGTGCTGTGCGGCGAGTGTCCGGCCTGTTTCGGCACGGGTAGTCTGAAGACGGTCGAGACGGTTTCTTACGAGATCTTCCGCGAGATCATCCGCCTTAATCGCGGCTATGATGCCGACGAGTTCCTGGTCTACTGCGCCCCGACTGTCTACAACAGCCTCACCGGCGAGGAGAGCCATCTGGTGGCTGAACTCGGCGCCTATATCGGCAAGCATGTTCGCCTGCAAAACGAGCCCATGTATGCGCAAAACAAATTCGATGTGGTGATAATGTAGTGTCACGCCCATTCTGTCCCCGCACCTTCGGCCGCCTATGCTGGCAGATGATCGCCATCATAGTGGTGCTTTTCGCCTTGAGCGTCAGCCTGTTCAGAGGCCTGCTACCTAAGCTGGATCAGGTCCGTCAGGAGCTGGTGAGTTATATCTATGAGCAGTATCAGGTCAAGGTCGAGGTCAGCGAGCTTACCGCCGAGTGGCAGGCGTTCGGCCCTGCGGTGACCATCAAGAATCTGGTCTTGCCGGTGCAGGAAAACCTGCCGGTCACCTTCATCATAGACAATGTCCACCTCAAGTTGGATTTCTGGGACAGCCTGGTCTCGGCGTCGCCCCAGATAGAGAATGTGATCTTCGAGGGGGTCAAGATTGCCCTGGATCTCGACCGTATCAGTCAAGCCGGTAACGGTCAGCAGAGCAGCGATGCGCCAGTGGCAGAGCAAAATACCGATTGGCTCTATGCCCTGATGCTGGAGCAGTTCGACCGCTTTGCCATCACAGATGTGACCATGCAGCTGATCAGCAGCTCTCACAAATACCGACCTATCCATATCAGGGATCTGCGCTGGCGCAACCTGGCCGGTCGCCACAGAGCCGAGGGCGCGCTGTTCCTCGACGAGCAGGCCTCAGAGGTCGAGCGTCTTTCCCTCTCCGTCGATATTCGTGGCGATGGCCATAGCCCAGAGTCCTTGACCGGTCAGCTCTATCTGGCGGCCAACTCGCTGGATCTTGGTGAGTGGGCATCGCGCCAGGAAAATCCTTATGCCTCGGGCAAGAAGCTGCCGCTCGAGGGGGTGGTGAACCTGCAGGCCTGGGCCGAGTTCTCTAACCGCGCCTTTACCGCGGCGACGGTCGCCTTCGAGCCGAGCTGGCTACAGTGGCAGCTCAAGGGTGAGCAGCAAAAATTTGAAATTAAAAGGGGGCAGCTCAACTGGCAGCCGCAGGTCTCGGGCTGGCAACTGACCAGCTCAGACCTGGCCTTCGTCACCAATGGTCAGGCCTGGCCGGCGCTGCATATCGGCGCGCGCAAACGTGACGATATGTTGATGGCCAGTATCAATCAACTCGATGCCGAGGTCTTGTTGCCTCTGTTGCCCCTAGTGCCCGGCATGGATCTCGATGGTCTCTACCTGTGGCAGTCGATGGATCCCAAGGGCAGCATAGAGCAGCTCAAGCTGGGTTACGGCGAGCAGCAGGGCTTTGCCCTGTCGGCGCAGCTCAAGCAGATTGCCTGGCAAGGCAGCGGCGCCATCCCTGGGGCTGAGCCGATTGACCTTATGCTCGGCATGCAGGGGAGCGACCTCTATCTGTCTGCGCCCGAGCAGCAGTATCACTTGGATTTTAACGGCGGTTTCGAGGAAGCATTGTCCCTCGCGGGTGACGCCTTCACGGTAAAATATGCCTTGGGCGAGGCGGCGCTGATCGCCCCTAAGCTGCATTTCTATAATGCCGACCTGGATCTCGATGCGGCCATGAAACTGGGCTTTGCCGGTGAGGCCAGCCTCAACCTGCTGGCCGATGTGCAGGTGAAGAACGCCGCCAGGGCCAAGTACTATTTCCCTAAGCATGCCATGTCCGAATCTCTGGTCGATTACCTCAGTGGCGCCATCAAGGCGGGGCATAGCCAGGACGCCAAGGTGGTGTGGAACGGCCCGCTGAAGCATTTCCCCTATGACGACAACAGCGGTGTGTTTCAGGCCGGTTTTTCATTGAATCAGGCCCGCTACAGGTTCCAGCCCGATTGGCCGGAGGTGACAGACCTGAGCCTAAATGCCCTGTTTGAAAACGCGGCCATGGATATCTGGGTGAACAAGGGGATGTTGATGCAGGTGCCGGCAGACGGCGCCCATGTTGCCATCCCGCGCATGAGCCATCAGACGTTGTTGACGGTAAAGGCGGATCTGCGCACCCAGGGCGAGGCCGCCAAACAGGTGCTGCAACGCTCACCCCTGGCCGATACGGTCGGGGCCACGCTAGAGGTGGTGCAGGTGCAGGGTGAGGTATCGGGCAAGCTGGATCTCAGCATCCCCCTCTATCATGGTGGTAAAGAGGCGATACTGGGACAGGTTAAGTTCGACAATACCCCTGTCTATATCAGCGAACCCGGGGTGCAGCTAGATGGGGTGACCGGCGAGGTCTACTTTGCCAACGAGGTGGTCACTGGTGAGAAGATACAGGCGCGTCTGTTCGAGCAACCCGTGAGTTTCACCTTCGACACAGGCAAAACCAACAAGCATTATGGCCTGAATCTGGATATGCAGGGGCAGTGGGCGCTGGCCTCGCTGCCGGCGATGTTGGATAACCCCCTCAAGGATTACTATAGCGGCGAGCTGGATTGGCAGGGGGCCATGACGCTGATCTTCGATGAACTGGGTTATCGTATTCAGGCCCAGGTGAAGAGTGACATGCAGGGCGTCGAGCTTAGCCTGCCGGGTAAGTTTGCCAAGACGGCCGACAGCCCGCGAGCCCTCTCCTTCGAGCTGATCGGTGATAACAAGCAGGCCTCGTTAGGGGCCAAGCTTGGGGATCAGATGGAGTTCTGGGGGGGATTCGACGAGGAGTCGGGCGACCATCTGGCGCACTTCGACCTGCTGCTGGGACGCTTGTTTAAGCCGGGCGACCAACTCAAGCGTCAGGCCGGCCATCTGCAGCTGGATATGCCTGCCACCGAATTTGCCCCCTGGCTGCCCATCATCAAGGGATTCATGGGCGATGCCGCACTGGAATCCTCACTGGACATGGCCATGCGGGAAGCCTTAGCGGAGCAGGCGCCGGAGACTCCGCTGGTGCAGGCTGATACCGAGCCTAAGAAGAGCAGCTTCTTCCCGCCGCTGATTGCGGTCGACGGTCAGGTACGTCAGCTGAACCTCTATGGGCAGCCGCTGACCGAGCTGAATCTGGAGGCGCGTCCCACAGAACATGGCTGGCGCTTCGAGGGCAACGCCAACGAATTTAGTGGCCGGGTGGACTTCTACCCAGACTGGTCGACCCAGGGCTTAAAGCTGGTGGCGAGCCGATTTAACTTTGCGCCTGAGAGCAAGGAGGGCGAAGCCTCTGAGGTTGCCAGCGATGAGGTGCTCAGCATATTGCCACCGCTGGCGGTGGATGTGGATCAGTTCAGCGTCTATGGCAAGCCGCTGGGCCACCTGGTGTTGCAGGCGACGCCCAAGAATGGCGACTATCAGATCCAGACCATTGCCATCACGACCCCGGGGATCACCCTCAAGGGTAAGGGCGCCTGGTCCAACAGTGAAGGGCAGAACCTGACCGAGTTTCAGGTGGATCTCAAGGCCAAGCAGTTCGATGAGGTCTCAGAGCGTCTGGGCATAGACCCAGGTCTCAAGGAGGCGCCGCTGGAGCTGCAGGCCGAGCTGTCATGGCAGGGAGCGCCCTATGCCTTCTCGCTGGAGACCCTCAACGGTCAGATCAGTTACAAGCTGGGCAAGGGCCACCTGTCTGAGGTGAGTGACAAGGGCGCGCGCATCTTCTCTTTGTTCAGTCTAGATTCCTTGCTGCGTAAGCTGTCGCTGGATTTCTCCGATGTCTTCGGCAAGGGGCTCTACTTTAACGCCTTTACCGGCACCCTTAAGCTGGATAACGGCGTGGTCAAGACCACGGACTCCGAGATGGATGCAGTGGCGGGCAACATGAGGGTGCGGGGCTATACCGACCTCACCACAGAGAGCCTCAACTACGACATACGCTTCGTGCCGCAACTGGCCTCAAGCGTGCCGACCGTGGTGCTGCTCAGCACCGGCGGTTGGACACTTGGCCTGGGTGCCTTCGCCCTGACCAAAGTATTGGAGCCGGTGATCGAGGTGATCTCCGAGATCCGCTTCAGGCTGACGGGCACCATGTCTGAGCCTAAGCTGGAGGAGCTGGAGCGTAAGAGCAAGGAGATAGAGATCCCCGAGTCTGTCCTGCCGCGTCAACCAGGTCAAGAGCCTAGTACAGAGGCTAAGCCAGAGAGCGTGCTGCCAGAAAGCAAACAGCCAGCGCAGTTAAAACAAGAGCAGCAAGAACAGAATCCAGTGCAGCCTGGGGCAGACACTCTGCCAGCAGAGGGGGCGGGTGAGCAGGTGATGCCATCTGGCGTGGAGATCCCTAAGCCGGCGGTCGTCGCCATGCCCGAGTTTAAGGAGACGCCCACCGGGCAGCAGGCGCCAGTGGAACAAAAAATTGAGACGCCGCAACAGCAAGAGTCACAGGAAAAGCCAGTGAACAAGGAGTCAAGCGATGCAGGTCAGCCTATTACAATGTCAGAGTGGTCGCGACGTCGAGGAGAACCTCAGCTTTATTCGCGAGCAGCTTGATGCCCTAGTCGGTGGCGAGCGCCCCCATCTGGTGGTGCTGCCCGAGTGCTGCCTGCTGTTTGGTGGCCATGAGCGTCAACAGCTGGCTTACGCCGGGGATGATGCCGACAGCGAACTCAAGCAGACCCTGGCCGCACTGGCGAAGCAATATGGTATCTATCTGGTGGCGGGCACCATTCCTATCCTGGCCGATGAGGGGCGGGTGTTTAGCCGCAGCTACCTGTTTAACGATAGCGGCGAGACCCTAGGCCATTACGACAAGCTGCATCTGTTCGACGTGGATGTGGACGACGGCACTAAGTCTTACCGGGAGAGTGACACCTTTTGCCCCGGTGAGGCAGTAACCGTTGTCGATACGCCTTTCGGTAAGGTCGGGATGGCGATATGCTATGACATCAGGTTTGCCGATCTATTTCGCGCCATGCGTCTGCAGGGGGCGGAGATCATCGTCTTGCCGGCGGCCTTTACCCGGGTGACCGGGCGGGCGCACTGGCTGCCCCTGCTGCAGGCCAGGGCGATAGAGACCCAGTGCTTTGTGTTGGCGGCCGCTCAATGGGGCGAGCACAATCAGAGCAAGCGCGAGACCTGGGGACACTCCTGTGTCATCGATCCCTGGGGAGAGGTGCAGGCGATCAAGCCCGAAGGTTGTGGCTGGTTGTCGGCAGAGTTAGACCTTAAGGCCATAGAGGGGATACGCCGCAACATCCCAGTGGTCGAGCACAATCGTTTCGAGTCACCCAAATTAAAGAGATAATAAAATCGCGCCTTCCATGCGCCATAGAGAGAAAATTAATGCCATTTTTAACCCAAGTAGAACAGAGCCTCTTGCAAGACGGATTGTCGCTGGATCAGTTGCAAGGCTATATCAATAGCATTCATCAGCATCAGGTGGACTTTTCCGATCTCTATTTTCAGGGCAGTCGCCACGAGTCTTGGGTGTTAGAAGATGGCATAGTCAAGGAAGGCAGCTTCCATATCGAGCGTGGTGTGGGCGTGCGTGCCATCAGCGGCGAGAAGACGGGCTTCGCCTATGCCGACGAGATCACCCCAGCGGCGCTGAGCGCGGCGGTCGAGGCGGCACGTGGCATCTCTGCGGCGGGCAATAGCGGCCACGTTCAGGCCTGGAATCAGCAGAAGGTGACACCTCTGTATCAGAGTGCCGACCCTATCGCCGCCATGGAAGAGGTGAAGAAGATAGCGCTGCTCAAGCAGGCCGACGCCTATGTGCGCAGCCTAGATCCGCGCATCATACAGGTGGTGATCAGCCTGTCGGGCGTGCACGAAGAGATCTTAGTTGCGGCCAGCGACGGCACCCTGGCGGCGGATATTCGCCCCTTGGTACGTTTCAACTGTAGCGTGGTGCTGGAGCAGGACGGCAAGCGCGAGCGTGGCGCCAGCGGTGGCGGTGGACGCCATGATTATCAAGTGTTTTTCGAGTCGGGCGACGATGGTCTGCCTAGCTGTTTCGCCTTTGCCCGCGAAGCCGTGCGTCAGGCCTCGGTCAACCTGACCGCCATAGATGCCCCCGCCGGTGAGATGCCTGTGGTACTGGGCGCGGGTTGGCCCGGGGTACTGCTACATGAGGCCGTGGGCCATGGCCTGGAAGGCGACTTTAACCGTAAGGGCAGCAGCGCCTTTAGCGGCCTGGTGGGCCAGCAGGTGGCCTCTAGCCTGGTGACTGTGGTGGACGATGGCACCTTGGTTGATCGCCGCGGCTCGCTCAGCATAGACGATGAAGGGGTTCCTACTCAGAAGACTGTGCTTATTGAGGACGGCATCCTCAAGGGTTATATGCAAGACAAGCTCAACGGCCGCCTTATGGGCCAGGCCTCAACCGGTAATGGTCGCCGCGAGTCTTATGCCCATCTGCCGATGCCGCGCATGACAAATACCTATATGGAAGCCGGCGACAGCTCGCCTGCCGATATCATCAAGTCGGTGGACAAGGGGATCTATGCGCCCAACTTCGGTGGCGGTCAGGTCGATATCACCTCGGGCAAGTTTGTGTTCTCGGCGTCTGAAGCCTATCTCATCGAGAAGGGCGAGATCACCCAGGCGATCAAGGGGGCGACCCTGATAGGTAATGGTCCCGAGGCCATGGGGCAGATCTCTATGGTTGGTAATGATCTGGCGCTCGATAAGGGGGTCGGTGTCTGTGGTAAAGATGGTCAAAGTGTGCCCGTGGGCGTGGGCCAGCCTAGCCTGAAACTCGACCGCTTGACGGTAGGCGGCACGGCGTAATTTAGTCGCCGACCTCGCCTCTGGCAGAGCTGTCAAAGGCAAGTACCGCCCTGCAGGAGTGGTTGCAAGAGAGTAATTAAGGAAGGCTGTCGACAGCTTGTGAAGCGGCTTGCCAACAAGGCTAGCTTCTCAACGCCCCCATAGGGTGTTAACATTTGCCAAGGAAATAGAGTTATAGCTCTAGAGGTGTCGATGAGATATTCACATATTGTTTGGCTGTCGCTGTTAGCCCTGTCGGGGAATGCCGCCCAGGCTAAGGAACTCGCCTTCGGCGATGCCTGGCAGCAGCTGTTACAGGTCAGCGACAAGTTGCAGGCCAGCCAGCAGGAGGTTAACCGTGCCCAGGCCGAGCAGGCCGCCGGCGAGGACCTCAACCTGCCTTCGCTGTCGATCAACGGCAGCTACACACGTTTAGAGAAACCCCTTGAGCTGGATCTGAGGGATCTCAACCCCTTAGCCAGTCTCGACCCCGCTACCTTGCCGCCGGCACTCGGCGGTGCCTTGGGCGCCATTCCGGGGTCGCTGTTTGTCACCCCTTTTACCGAGCAGGATGTCTTCCGCTCCAGCCTGCAGGCGATGTGGCCCATCTATACCGGCGGCCGGATCAGCGCCGCCCAGGGGATCCATGAGGCCCAGGTGGCCGAGAAGGAGCAGCAGCATCAGCTGTCTACCCGGGATCTCTTCGTCCAGCTGGTGGACAGATACTATGGCGTGGCGGTGAGCCATGCCCTGATGGCGACTCGAGGTCAGCTGGTGGAGGCTCTCACTGAGCACGCCGAGCATGCGGTCAAGCTTGAGCAGCAGGGACAGATCGCCAAGGTGGAGCGACTCAATGCCCAGGTAGCCCTGGAAAATGCCCGGGTGGATTATGCCAGCGCCAAGCGTCAGCTGGAGATGAGCCAGATCGCCCTGTCACGCATGTTGCATCAGAGTGATGTCGATACCGCCTCTAAGCTGTTTCTCCTCGATAATCCGCCCTCCCTCGGCCAACTCAGTCAGCTGACCCTGACTAGCCATCCGGCGCTCAAGCTGCTGGAGGCCAAGGAGACCCAGGCCAACGGCCTTATCGATGTGGAGAAGGGCAGTTATTACCCCACAGTCTTTCTCTACGGCAACTACACACTATATGAAGACGATAGCCTGCTGGCCAAGATGGAGCCGGACTGGATGGTCGGCGTCGGGGTGAAGATCCCGCTTATTAGCCGCGACGGTCGTAGTGGCAAGGTCGAGGCCGCCCGCAGCGCCCTGTTGCAGGCACGCTACACCAAGGCGCAGACCCAGCAGGATCTCAGCCTGCTGCTGGATCAGAGCTATCGCCAGCTGCAGCAGGCCAGAGAGGAGACTGAGTCTCTCGACCTGTCGCTGTCGCTTGCCAAAGAAAACAAACGCCTAAGGGATCTCGCCTTCAGCCAGGGGCTGTCGACCTCTATCGAGAAGGTAGATGCCGAGCTTAAGCTGAGCGGCGTGCAGACCCAGCAGTTGGCGGCCCAGTACCGCTACGTACAGGCCTACGCCAGATTGATGGCCATCAGTGGCCAGTTAGATGAATTTATCGGTCGTTCACGCACCGCCCAGGAGAGAGCTGATGCGCACTAACAGAATCCTAGCCATTGTCGCCCTAATCGCCTTGGTGGCCATCCTGGCCTACGGCCTGATGCTGGCCCATACGCCCAAGGCCGAGCGACTGCAGGGGCAGATCGAGGCCAGAGAGTACAACATCTCCTCTAAGGTGCCAGGGCGCGTGGCGCAGGTCATGGTGCGCCGCGGCGACCAGGTGGCAGAAGGTGATCTCCTGTTTGCCATCGACAGCCCTGAGCTCAATGCCAAGCTGATGCAAGCCCAAGGGGGCCGCGATGCCGCCAAGGCGTTGCAACAGGAGGCGGATAACGGCGCCCGCAAGCAGCAGGTGGCGGCTTCTAAGGAGCAATGGCTAAAGGCGAAGGCGGCAGCAACCTTGGCAGAGACCACCTACCAGAGGGTAGAAGCCCTGTTTAGCGAAGGGGTGTTGGCCCGTCAGAAACGCGACGAGGCCTTTACCCAGTGGCAGGCGGCCAAGTACACCCAGCAGGCGGCCTATGCCATGTATCAGATGGCCGAAGAGGGCGCCCGTGAAGAGACCAAGGCCGCGGCCGAGGGTAATGCCCGCATGGCCGAGGGCGCGGTCAAAGAGGTCAGCGCTATTTTAGCCGACAGCCAGATGCGCTCGCCCAAGTCCGGCGAGGTCAGCGAGGTGCTGCTGCACCCTGGCGAGCTGGCGCCTAGCGGCTTCCCTGTGGTGAGCGTTATCGACATGCAGGATGCCTGGGCCGTGTTTCAGGTGCGTGAAGACCAGCTTAAGGGCTTTAAGGTGGGCGATACCCTGGAGGTGGAGATCCCGGCGCTCGGCGAGCGTTACCCCTTCAAGATCGCGCACATCAGCGTCATGGGCCATTTCGCCACCTGGCGCTCCACCGAGAGTGGCCACGACTTCGATATGCGCACCTTCGAGATGGAGCTAAGACCCGTAACCCCCATCGCCGACCTCAGAGTGGGCATGACCAGCCTGTTGGTACAGTAGGCCTTGGCGTCCATGGGGCAACTCATCACGCGGGAACTCAGGCGGCTGTGGCAGTCGCCCTGGCAGCTCGCCCTGGTCAGCTATCTGCCCTTGCTGGGCACGGTCGCCCTCTGGTGGCTGTTTAGCGCCGGGCTGCCTCGCGCCCTGCCTGTTGCCGTGGTGGATCAGGATCAGAGCCAGCTGAGCCGCATGCTGGTGCGTCAGCTGAGTGCCAACTCGGTGATCAGCCCTGTGAGCTATCAGGATATCGGTCAGGCTCAGGCCGCCATGGAGAGAGCTGAGGCCTATGCCATAGTGGTGCTCCCCTTCAAGTTAAATCAGGACCTGATGATAGGGCATCAGCCCAGCATCGATATTCGCTACAACGCCCAATTTCTGCTGGTGGGCAAGCTGCTCTCCAGCCAGATCCAGCTCAGCCTGGCCGATGGCCTCAAACAGAAGGCGCGGCTGAAGCAGCTGGCATCTGGCGTGCCGCCGGTGCAGGCGGAGATTAACCTGAATCTGATAGAGACTCAGAGCAGTGCGCTCTATAACGCCAACAACAACTATGTGGCCTTCCTGGTGCCGCCGATATTGATCGCCCTGGTGCAGATAGTGGCCATGCTGGTGTTTGCCAATGCCCTTACCGAGGAGCTGAGGCGCGAGAGCCTGGCCGAGTGGTTTAGCCTAGGGACCTACCGGGTGCTGCTGAGTAAGGTCTTGGTCTATACCCCACTGCTGATGTTGCAGCTGGGACTTGTCTACGCCTGGCTCTATGGCTACCTGGGATTGCCGATGCGCGGCGGCCTGGGTCAGCTGCTCATCGCCCAGCTGGTGATGCTCATGGCGGTGTGGCTGATCGTGCTGACCATCTTCGCCCTGCTGCAAGACTCGGCCCGGGTGATCAGCTTTTGCACCGCCTTGTTTGCGCCTTCCTTCGCCTTCATGGGGGTGACTTTCCCCACCCACGAGATGCCGCTTCTGGCGCAGTGGTGGCGACAGATCATGCCCTCGAGCCACTATGTCGATACCCATATCGGCGTCATCGCCTATGGTCAGGAGACTCAGGTATTAGTCTCCCAGCTGTCGAGCTATTGGGGCTTCCTGTTGTTGCTGCCGCTGATCGCCTTGATGCTGGCTAAGATGCGCCGGGAACAGATTGGCGAGCAGCTGGGCCAGGCGCAGATAACGGAGGGGCAGGAATGAACTTTTTTGCCCTGATGTTTGAAGAGCTTAAGGCTATCGTTACCGACAAGGCGATCGCCATCACCCTGTTTGGCGGGGTGATCTTCTATTCGGTACTCTATCCTTTGCCCTATCTTAACGAGGTGCCGACCCGGCAGCAGATAGTGGTGGTCGATGGCGACCACTCCAGCCTGAGTCGCCTGGTGATCCGCCATGCCCAGGCCAGCCCTAAGCTGGAGGTGGTGGCTCAATTGAATGACCTGACCCAGGCCCAGGCCGCCGTTAACTCAGGGCAGGCCCATGGTTATCTGGTGATCCCCGAGGGATTTCGGCGGGATCTGCTGCGCCAGCGTGGCGTCACCCTGGCCTTTGGCGGCGATGCCAACTATTTTCTGGTCTACTCGGCGATCCTCGAGGGTTTGGTGTCTGTGGGGATTGATGCCGGGAAATATATTCAGTTCCAGGGCCTGCTGGCCAGAGGTGAGGCGGCCAAGCAGGTTCAGCGCGAGCTGGATCCGATTCATCTCAACAGCGTGCCAGCTTTCAACCCCAGCCTGGGCTATACCTCCTACGTAGTGCCCGGCGTGCTCCTGTTGGTGTTGCATCAGACCCTGCTGATAGGCACCGGCATCCTGGGCGCAGGTCAGTGGCAGCGTCAGGGGTATTGGCGCAGCGTGGGGCTCGGGCAGCTGCTGAGCGCCAGGGTGGCCACCTTCGGCCTCATCTATAGCCTGTTTACCGCCTACTACATAGGCTACTGCCACTACTGGTATCAGGTGGGCGTGCAGGGCAACCTGGGGCAGGTCTGTCTGTTTCTTCTGCCCTTCTTGCTGGCCACTAGCCTGGCCGGTATCGCCTTTAGCAGCCTGTTTGTGCGCCGGGATCTACCGACCCAGGTGCTACTGCTGATCTCCATGCCTATCCTGTTTGTGTCGGGCTTCGTCTGGCCGGTGGAGCTGATCCCTGCGCCGCTGCAGGCCGTGTCTCAGCTGATCCCTGGGGTGGTGACCATCAAGGGAATGTTACAGCTTAATCAGATGGGGGCGGACTGGCAGAGCGTCGCGCCGCTATGGTGGCAGCTGTGGGGCCTGGTGCTCTTCTATCTGCTGCTGGCCTATCTCGGGCTGCGGCTCAGACTCGAGACAATAAAAAGCCCGCACTAGCGGCGGGCTGTTTGCTCTCGATGTTTATTCGAGGGCTGCTGGCTATTCGCCGGTCTCGGCGCGCAGATACTTTACCAACTCGGCAGCTGACTTAGAGGCCGTCTCAGGCTGTTTGGCTAACTCCTTGTTTGCCTGTCTTACCAGCTGACGTAGCTTCTGGCGCTCAAGGCCGGGATGCTGCTCGAGCAGGGTCTGAATCGCCTCATCACCACCTGTCAGCAGATGATCTTTCTGCTTCTCGGCGACGTTCTGCTTAGAGCTTTCGTTGCGGTTCTGGTTAAGCACGTTCTTCAGGTTTTCCTGCAGCTCGTCGATGTCGACGCTGCGCATCAGTTTACCCACATAGTGCAGCTGGCGACGGTGAGCCTCGCTGTTGATACGGATAGTCTTGGCCTTCAAGATGTTGTCGTGTAGCAGCTCATCCAGCTCAAGCTTCTTCAGCTGACTCTTGCTGAGGGAGACCAGTTTCTTACCTAGCTCTTGGTAAATGGCAATTTCGCGCTTTATATCGGCTCTGCTGACGTAATCATCGTCATGATCGAAGGGCTGTTTAAAGTGTTCTGAGTCGCCAACAATATTCATCATTAAAAAATCTCTGGGGTCCAAGCCATAACTCCCCTAATCATAACATTTCCGGCCAATATCGCCTACGAAACGACTCAGTTATTTAATGTGAAAGCCCGACGGGTTTGCTATGCTACGGCCACGATTGATAACAAAAGAGTAGATCTGTGGCTTCTCCAAGCATCGAAACCGAATTGAATTCATTGAAAGACGCCGTGTCTATGGCATTGGAATATGCCGCCAAGTTGGGCACCTCGGGGGCCGAAGTGGCCATCAGCAAGCAGCAGGGACTCTCTGTCTCGACGCGCTTGAAAGAGGTGGAGACCGTTGAGTTTAATAAAGATGGTGCACTGGGGATCACCTTGTTTCGAGATGGCTGCAAGGGGAGCTCGTCGACCTCAGATCTGAGCCCTGAGGCGATTCGCCGCGCCGTGAAGGCCGCCGACGATATCGCTCGCTTCACCTCGGAAGATCCATTCAATGGCCTGGCCGATGCCGAGCTGATGGCTAAGCAGATCGAAGATCTCGAGCTCTACTATCCCCACGAGACCACGCCCGCCGAGCTCGAAGCCCTGGCGGCCCGCGCCGAAACTGCGGCCCTGGATGCCGATGCCCGCATTAAAAACTCCGACGGTGCCAGCGCCAACGCCCATACGGGTGCCAAGGTGTATGGTAACAGCCATGGCTTCCTCAACGGTTATGTTAGCTCACGCTACAGCCTGAGCTGTGTGGTGATCGGCGAGCAAGATGGCCATATGCAGCGTGACTACGACTATACTGTCGCCCGCCGCTTCGATGATCTGTGGACGCCAGAGGCCGTGGGCCAGCAGGCAGCCAAGAAGACCTTGAGTCGTCTGGGGGCTCGTAAGATTGCCACCACTAAGCTGCCGATTCTGTTCGCCCCCGATGTGGCCACCGGCCTCATGGGCCACCTGGTAGGCGCCATCAGCGGCAGTAGCCTGTATCGCAAGTCGAGCTTTTTGCTCGATGCCATAGACACCCAGATCTTCCCCGAGTGGTTCACCATCGCCGAGCAGCCGCACCTTAAGGGGGCACTGGCCAGTGCCTGGTACGACAGCGAAGGGGTGGCGACGATCGATCGCAACATTATCGACAGCGGCATACTCTCGACTTACCTGCTGACCAGTTATTCGGCGCGCAAGTTAGGGCTGACTAACACAGGGCACGCCGGTGGCATCTACAACTGGACGTTGTCCCATACCGGACAGACCTTCGATGAGCTGGTGAAACAGATGGGCACAGGCCTTATCGTCACCGAGGTGATGGGTCAGGGGGTTAACGGCGTGACCGGTGACTATTCTCGCGGCGCCGCCGGTTTCTATGTGGAGAATGGCGAGATCCTCTATCCGGTGGAAGAGATCACCATAGCCGGCAATCTCAAGGAGATGTACCGCAACATGGTGGCCGTGGGTAAGGAGCAGGACCTGCGCTCCTCTATCCGCACCGGCGCTATTCTGCTCGATGAGATGAAGATAGCCGGTAACTAATCCTAGGGCCTGATTAGCCTGACGTTTTTAGCGACCTTAAAGCGAGCCCGATGGCTCGCTTTTTTGTGCGTTAAATTAATCTGCCAGGGCAAAATTGTGGTCATCACGACTTGTATATATGGAAAACCATATATATGCTTAGCCATATATTTATTTGAGGATCTATTGATGGCTGTCGCAATCTTTAAAGCCCTTTCCGATGAGACCCGTCTGCTGAGCCTGCTGCTGATCCAAGCCGAGGGCGAGCTGTGTGTGTGCGAGTTGATGGTGGCGCTGGACGAGAGTCAGCCCAAGGTCTCGCGTCATCTGGCGCAGCTACGCAAGGCCGAGCTGCTGAGCGATCGCCGCCAGGGCCAGTGGGTGTTCTACCGCATCAACCCTGAGCTGCCCGAATGGGCGGGCGAGGTGATCCAAAAGACGCTGGCGGGTAACCCTCAGCTATTGAGTCAGGCCCAGGCCAGGTTGGCCGAGATGGGTCAGCGCCCCGAGCGGGTGCAAGTCTGTTGTAAGGGATAAACCATGGGATTATTTGAGCGTTATCTGAGTGTCTGGGTGGGGCTAGCCATAGTCGCCGGCGTCGGCCTGGGTTATCTGCTGCCGGAGCAGTTTGCCCTGATCGCCTCGTTCGAGTACGCCAGCGTCAATCTACTGATCGCTGTGCTGATCTGGGTGATGATCTACCCCATGATGGTGCAGATCGACTTCTCGGCGGTGAAGGATGTGGGCAAGCGCCCCAAGGGACTGCTGCTGACTCTTGTGGTGAACTGGCTGATTAAGCCCTTTACCATGGCGCTGCTAGGCTGGCTCTTCTTTCGTGTGCTGTTTGCCTCCTGGGTAGACCCTCAGATCGCCAGCGAGTATATCGCCGGCATGATCTTACTGGGCGTCGCGCCCTGTACCGCCATGGTGTTTGTCTGGAGTCAGCTCACCAAGGGTAATCCTAACTACACCCTAGTGCAGGTGTCGGTGAACGACATCATCATGGTGTTCGCCTTCGCCCCCATCTGCGCCTTCCTGCTTGGGGTGAGTGATATTCAGGTGCCTTGGCAGACCCTGCTGATCTCTGTGGTGCTCTATGTGGTACTGCCCCTGGTAGCGGGTATTGCGACGCGCAAGGTATTGAATAAAAAGGGTCATGTTTTGAGTGTCGAGGCCTTCGTCGCCCGCCTCAAGCCCTGGTCTATCCTGGGCCTGCTGGCCACAGTTGTACTGCTGTTTGGCCTGCAGGCCAACACCATATTGGCTCAGCCGCAAAACATCTTGCTGATCGCCATCCCCTTGCTGCTGCAGACCTACGGCATCTTCTTCATCGCCTATCTGGCGGCCAAGCGGATGAGGCTAGAGCAGGATGTGGCGGCGCCCGCCTGCATGATAGCCACCTCTAATTTCTTCGAACTGGCGGTGGCCGTGGCCATCTCCCTGTTTGGTCTGCACTCGGGGGCAGCCCTGGCGACCGTGGTCGGTGTGCTGGTGGAGGTGCCTGTGATGCTCTCCCTGGTGGCCTTCGTCAATCGGGATAAAACCAATTACCTGCGCGGTCTGGGCAAGGCCTAGGCGGTTACCGCGAATTTAACGAATAGGACGATCAGATGACAATCAAAGTGGGAATTAACGGCTTTGGCCGCATGGGACGCCTGGCGCTGCGCGCCGCCTGGGAGTGGGACGATATCGAGTTTGTGCAGATCAACGACCCGGCGGGCGATGCCGCCACCCTGGCGCATCTGCTGACCTTCGACTCAATCCACGGCCGCTGGGCCCATGAGGCAATCGCCGAGGGCGAGCAGATCATCATAGGTGACAAGCGTATCAACACCAGTGCCAACCGCGCCATCGGCGACACCGACTGGTCCGGCTGCGACCTGGTGATCGAGGCTTCTGGGGTGATGAAGACTAAGGCGCTGCTGCAGGCCTATCTGGATCAAGGCGTGAAGCGCGTGGTGGTGACCGCGCCGGTGAAGGAAGAGGGCGTACTTAACATCGTCATGGGGGTTAACCATCAGCTGTATGATAAGGACAAATATCCTATCGTCACCGCGGCCTCCTGCACTACCAACTGTCTGGCGCCTGTGGTGAAGGTGCTGCACGAGCAGATCGGCATCAAGCATGGCTCCATGACGACCATTCACGATATCACCAATACTCAGACCATCTTAGATGCGCCCCATAAGGATCTGCGCCGCGCCCGCGCCTGCGGCCAGTCGCTGATCCCCACCACCACGGGCTCGGCTACTGCCATCACCCACATCTTCCCCGAGCTGAAGGGCAAGTTAAACGGCCATGCGGTGCGTGTGCCCCTGGCAAATGCTTCCATCACAGACTGTGTGTTCGAGATGCAGCGCCCGGTGACCGAGCAGGAGGTCAACGCCCTGTTTAAGGCGGCCGCCGCCGGCGAACTGAAAGATATTCTCGGCTACGAGGAGCGCCCGCTGGTCTCTGTGGATTACAAGACAGATCCCCGCTCCAGCATAGTCGATGCCCTGTCGACCATGGTGATCAACGCTACTCAACTCAAGCTCTACGTCTGGTACGACAACGAGTGGGGCTATGCCAACCGCACCGCCGAACTGGCGCGTATGGTCGGCCGCATGGATAAGGCTTAAATGATGCTTGCCAGCCTGCGCGCCCTGCCGAGCGAGATGCGCCAGTATCTCTTGGTAACCGGCAACTACTGGGCCTTCACCCTTACCGACGGCGCGCTGCGCATGTTGGTGGTGCTGCACTTTCACCAGCTTGGCTATTCGCCGCTGTCCATCGCCATGCTGTTTCTCTTCTACGAGATCTTCGGCGTGGTCACCAACCTGGTGGGCGGCTATCTGGGGGCGCGCCTCGGGCTCAATCGCACCATGAATATCGGCCTCGGGTTGCAGGTGGTGGCCTTGGGCATGCTCTTGGTGCCTAGTAGCTGGCTTGTCGTGTCTTGGGTGATGGCGGCCCAGGCGCTATCGGGGATCGCCAAAGATCTCAATAAGATGAGCGCCAAGAGCAGCGTCAAGATGCTGGTGGCCAAGGGGGAAGAGGGCAGGCTGTATAAGTATATCGCCGTGCTGACCGGCTCTAAGAATGCCCTCAAGGGGGCAGGCTTCTTCCTCGGCGGCGCCCTGTTGGCGCTGCTGGGCTTCAAGGGGGCGATCGGTCTGATGGCGGCGCTGCTGGCTATCGTCTGGCTGGTGAGCATCATCAAGCTCAAGCAAGATCTCGGCAAGGCCAAGAACAAGCCTAAGTTTACCGAGCTGTTTTCCAAGAGCCGGGCGATCAACATACTCTCGGCGGCGCGCATGTGCCTGTTTGCCGCCCGCGATGTCTGGTTTGTGGTGGCGTTGCCCGTCTATTTCGCCAGTCAATTTGGCTGGGACCACTATCAGGTGGGTGGCTTCCTGGCGCTGTGGATCATCGGCTATGGCGCGGTGCAAAGCCTAGCCCCCAGGGTTACGGGCAAGGCCAGCGGCCAGGTGCCCGACGGGCGCAGCGCCATGTGGTGGGCAGGTGCCCTGACAATTATTCCTGCGCTGATCGCCTATTTGATGAGTAGTGAGTTGGCGGCACAGGTGCCCGAGTTCAATCTCGGCGTGTTGCTGCTTGGCCTGATGCTGTTTGGCGCCGTGTTTGCGGTGAACTCCTCCCTGCACAGTTACCTGATTGTCAGCTATGCCAGCGACGATGGCGTTTCCCTGGATGTGGGCTTCTACTACATGGCCAATGCCATGGGGCGTCTGCTGGGCACTATCCTCTCAGGCTGGGTGTACCAGGCCTATGGGTTGGCCGCCTGCCTGTGGATCTCGACGGCGCTGCTCGGGCTAACGGCGCTGATTAGTGTGGGACTGCCGAGGCGCTAGCTTTGGAATGAAGACTGAATGCTTTGAGGTTGCTAAATATTCTAGCAACAGCGGGAACTGCTTAAGAACTCATATATCAAGACTTAGACTCTTGGTGTAACAAAATCAACAGAATTTGGTTATAGTGACTCTAGGGTCAAGCGTGACCGCTTGTTAATAGTAATCTGAATTTAAAAGGGATTTTCATGACGGATTTAGAGAAAATTAAGATTTTAACCCGGGGTGAGAAGGGCGTTATAGCCGGCGTCTGCTCTGGGTTGGCCGACTATTTCGGTTGGCGAGTCAACGGACTGCGGGTTGCTTTTGTTCTTAGCAGCCTATTCTTCTTCCTACCTGTGTTCGCCTATCTGGTGTGCTGGTTAGTATTGCCCAAATATCCCACAACCCAAGCGATGCGCCGTCAGTTGCAGCGAAAGGCCAGCCAAGCTCGTTGATTGGCCGATACTGCAATTATGCGTTTGTGTCTCTGTTCATTCCCCTCCAAGTTATAGTCGTTCGTCTCAGTGAAAGAGTCGCAGGCCGAGGGCCGAGAGATAGAGGCCGAGCCCGAATATGCCGTGGGTGAGCAGGCTGTGTAGCCGCGCCTGGCCTGGGTTGGGCAGACGAGAGGCGGCGATGCCTGCGCCCATGCCGGGTTGCATCAGCAAGAAGGGGGCGAGCACAGTGACTAGGCCCACCGCGAGGGCGGGGGTCAGGCTTGGGCTGGTGAGCCATTTTGAGCCGGTAATGAGGATCAAGAGGGCGGCAAAGCTAACGCCGATAAGATAGTGGGCCAACCAACCTATGAGGGTCTCACCCGGGACGGGGGCGGCCTCGGTAATCGCCTGGTGACGAAACTGACCCTTGGGCATGTGGCCCAGCCAGCGGCCCACCAGATAATAGCTTGGCAGCGGCATACCCAGCAGGGGATGACGCAGCAGGCCCCAGAGATCCATGATCAGGGTGGCGCCCAGGCCGATGAGGAGACAGTCGATAAGGGGAGACATATTCATTCCTTTGTTGTGTGAAGCCATTGATATTGTTAGCTTACAACTTCAAGTCGACTTGAGGTCAAGGGAAGGATATGGATATTTCACAGGTCGCCAAGCGCTCGGGCGTGCCGGCGTCGACCCTGCGTTATTACGAAGAGCGGGGGTTGATCCGCTCGCTGGGACGTCATGGTATTCGCCGCCAATTTGGCGCCGAGGTGCTAGAGCGTCTGGCGTTGATCGCCCTTGGCCGCTCGGCGGGATTGTCCCTCGATGAGATTGGCAGCATGCTAGCTACAGGCGGCGATCCCCTCATAGACAGGGAGCTGCTGCTGCGCCGGGCCGACGAGCTGGAGCGCACCATCTTGAGGATGCAGGCGATGCGTGACGGTTTGAGACACGCCGCCAATTGCACCGCGCCCAGTCATATGGAATGTCCCAAGTTTCGCCGTCTGATGAAGGCCGCCGCAGCCGGAGCATTTGACCCGCAGGATAAGCCTTCTCTGCCAAGGCGCTAGCGGCTCGCTTGCGTCTAACGCCC
Source organism: Shewanella sp. KCT (assembly GCF_007636505.1). Classification (NCBI taxonomy): domain Bacteria; kingdom Pseudomonadati; phylum Pseudomonadota; class Gammaproteobacteria; order Alteromonadales; family Shewanellaceae; genus Shewanella; species Shewanella sp. KCT. Next base: position 382,720 of record NZ_LVDJ01000002.1, on the reverse strand, counting down.
TGAACATCCCTTGAGTCTTATTTTTCGGCGTGAGGCTCGCAGCGTCAGCAAACATCTCTCTTTGTTTCAATTTGTTAACAATCGCTGCTTTCATTTTGAACGCTTTTCGTTGTACTCTGGGATGCAATCAACAGAGCGTGGCGTAGATCACCAAAATAACGATAAAAACGACGAGGTTTGAATGGAAGGTATTACTGAATTTGTCAGTATGATCAACGGGTTCGTATGGGGTACTCCCATGCTCGTGATGATCTTAGGCGTGGGACTCTTTCTCTCCTTTGGCTTGCGGTTGATGCCGATCCTCAAGTTAGGTACCGGCTTTAAGCTGCTCTGGTCCGGACGCATTCCCGACAAGGATAAGCAGATGAAGGGGGAGATCAGCCCCTTTAATGCCCTGATGACCTCGCTGTCGGCCACCATAGGTACGGGTAACATCGCAGGGGTGGCGACCGCCATCTTTATCGGTGGCCCAGGCGCCCTGTTTTGGATGTGGTGTACCGCTCTGGTGGGTATGGCAACCAAGTTTTCCGAGGCCGTGCTGGCGGTGAAATATCGTGAAGTCGACGACAACGGCAACCATATCGGTGGCCCTATGTACTACATCAAGAATGGTCTGGGCAGCAAGTGGGCCTGGCTGGGTACCGCCTTCGCCCTGTTTGGCTCCTTTGCCGGTTTCGGTATCGGCAACACGGTACAGGCCAACTCAGTGGCCGATGCCCTGAGCAGTAACTTCGGCGTGCCAACCTGGGTGACGGGTGTGGTGCTCATGGTGCTGGTGGGCGCCGTGCTGATGGGGGGCATCAAGCGTATCGCCGATGTGGCGGGTAAGCTGGTGCCTCTGATGACGGTATTCTATATCGCCGCCGGTCTGTCGGTGATAGTGGTTAATGCCGCAGCTATCCCAGATGCTATCGCCCTTATCGTTCACAGCGCCTTCAATCCTGTGGCGGCCCAGGGCGGTTTTGCCGGGGCGGCAGTATGGGCGGCGGTGCGCTTCGGTGTGGCCCGCGGCGTCTTCTCTAACGAGGCCGGACTGGGTAGTGCGCCTATTGCCCATGCGGCGGCGCAGACCAACAACCCTGTGGCTCAGGGCCTGGTGGCCATGCTGGGTACCTTCATCGATACCCTGGTAGTGTGTACCATTACCGGTCTGGCGATCGTAGTCTCCGGCGCCTGGACATCGGGTGAGAATGGCGCGGCGCTGACCTCCTATGCCTTCTCTCACGCCCTGCCTATGGGCAACTATATCGTGGCCATCGCTCTCTCTATCTTCGCCTTCACCACCATCCTGGGTTGGAGCGTCTATAGCGAGAAGTGTGTGCAGTACCTGTTTGGTGTGCGCGCGGTAAAACCTTTCAGAGCCATCTGGGTCATAGTTGTTCCGCTAGGAGCCGTCAGTTCGCTAGATTTCATCTGGCTGCTGGCCGATACCCTGAATGCCATGATGGCGATACCTAACCTGATCGCCCTAACGCTGCTCAGCCCTGTTGTTTTTGGATTGACTCGCGAATACTTCATCAAGAAGCGTCAGCAGGCAGCCGAAGCCAACAGCTAAAGCCTGTGTTTGTTGAATTGAAGAAGCGCCCTCGGGCGCTTTTTTTTGTGTCGTTAACTCTGCTGCTAGTGAATGTTTTAGTCGAGGCGCTTATTGAAGCGCAGCGAGGCGACCAGGATACCGACCAGGGTGAAGCCGATAAGCCAGAGGGTATCAAACTGCATGTCACTCAGGGCGCCGCCCCGCAGCACTATGGCGCGTATGATGCGCATAAAGTGGGTCGCGGGCAGTAGCTCGGCGATCCACTGGGCGGGCTTAGGCATGGCCTCGAAGGGAAACATGAAGCCCGACAACAAGATAGTGGGCAGTATGATGAAGATGGTCATCTGCATCGCTTGTAGCTGGGTCTTGGCTATGGTGGAGATGATAAGCCCCAGGGTGAGGCTGGCGGCGATGAAGAGCAGGGTGCCCATCAGCAGCTGGGCGATGGCACCATTGATGGGCACATCGAAGATAAGATGCCCAAGGCCGAGGATGATGGTCATCTGCACCAGTCCCACCAGGATATAGGGGACTATCTTACCCAGCATCAGCTCTAACGGCTTGATCGGGGTGGTGATCAGCAGCTCCAGGTTGCCGCGTTCGCGCTCTCTTACTATGGCTGCCGAGGTAAAGAGGATCATTGTCATGGTGAGGATCACCGCGATCAGCCCAGGCACTATGTTAACCGCCGAGCGCTGCTCTGGGTTGTAGAAGAGGGCGACCTCGAAGGTGGGCAGTCGTTGGCTGTCCTGGCCCGTGATCTGATCCAGCGGCATGTTTCTCAGTTGGCTGATGGCCGAGGCCACCATAGTATCTGAACCGTCGACCACCCATTGGCCCAGCGTTTCGCCGTTGGCCAGTTTCTCGGTAAGGTTGGGGGGCAATATTAGCGCCGCGCGTACCTCGTCGCGGGTGATGGCGGCCTCGGCCTCCTCGGCACTGGCGTAGTGCTGCTCTATGCTAACCACCTGAGTCGCCTTGACGGCCTCGACGATCCAGCGCCCGGCGGCGGAGTGGCTCTGATCCACCACCACCACAGGCACGTTACGCACATCGGTATTGATGGCATAGCCAAAGAGCAACAGCTGGATCAGGGGGATCATCACCACCATGCCGAAAGTGATGCGATCCCGCTTGAGCTGGCGGATCTCCTTGGTGGTGATCGATTTTATCCGTCTCAGGCTAGCTAGTAACATCTTCAGCCTCCCGAGATGCCTTGAGTCCCTTACCTGTGACGGATACGAAGAGATCTTCCAGGTTGGGCGAGACCAGGCTTAATTGGCTTGGCTTTAGTTGATTTGTGCTCAGCGGTTCAGATTTTTCTCGCCCTGTCATGGTGCGACTCTTCTCCAGCAGCCAGGGGATGGGATCTGCTATCTGCTTATCGACTAGGACTCGCAGACGGTCGCCGAGTTGAGCGGCGGAGGGGATCTCGCTGAACTGGCTCAGGTGTGACTTTAGCTGGCGCAGACTGTGGCCGGCTATCTCTATGACATGCAGCGGCATCGCCTCGAGTAGCGCCTGAGGGTTGCCCTTGGCGCGAATGTGGCCGCTTTCCATGATCGCCAGCTGGTGGCAGCGCTGCGCCTCATCCATGTAATGGGTGGTGACCAGTATGCTGGTGCCGCGCTCGGAGAGATCGAACAGCTGTTCCCAGAAGTCGCGTCGGTTCTGGGGATCCACCGCCGAGGTGGGTTCGTCGAGAAACAGCAGCTCGGGTTCGTTGATACAGGCGCAGGCCAGCCCCAGGCGCTGCTTCTGCCCGCCGCTAAGGGTGCCCGCTAGCTGTTGGCGCTGGGCGTCGAGATGATAGGTATCGATCAGCTCATCTATCTTGCGTTTGCTCTCCCTGGCACCCAGGCCATAGATGTCGGCGATAAATTGCAGGTTCTCCCTGACGCTCAGGTCTTCGTAGAGGGAGAATTTCTGGGTCATGTAACCGATGCGTCGCCTGAGTGTCTCGGCCTGCTGGGGGATGGCCATGCCGAGCACGGAGATCTCGCCTCGGGTAGGGGTCAGAAGGCCGGTGAGCATGCGTATTGTGGTGGACTTGCCGCAGCCATTGGGGCCGAGAAAGCCGTAGATGTGGCCCTTCTGCACCTGTAGATCCAGCTCGGCCACCGCCAAGAGATCGCCAAACTGCTTATCGACGCCGCGGGCATCTATGGCCAGATCCGCATTTGGCTGCATCAGGGTAGCTCCACCTGGGCGGGGATCCCCGTGGGCAGGCGCTGGGCCGAGTCGTCGAGATCGAACTCCGCCAGATAGACGAGGCGAGACCTGTCCTGCTGATTCAAGGCATAATAGGGAGTGAAGGCCGGCTCCTTACTTAGCCAGCGCAGTGTGCCGCTGAAGGGCTGCTCCTGACCGTCGACATGGACTTTTAGCTGCATTCCTATGGTGAGCTTGGACATAGCTGGGGCGGGAATATAGACCCGGGCATAGGCGGCCTGGTCGGCCTGAATCGCCACCACCACGGCGTTGGCGGGCACCCGCTCCCCCAGGTTAAAGGGCAGGCTGTCGAGGCGGCCGCTGCGGGTTGCCGTGATGCTGAGGTCATCCAGCAGTTGCCGCGCCAGATCCAGCTCGGCCGCGGCGGCATCCAGGGCGGCCTGGGCCTGCTGAATATCTTCCTGGCGCACGCCGACAATCAGCTTGCTCAAGGCCTCATTGGCGGCGTTGTGTTCGGCTATGGTCTGATCCCGGCTGGCAACGGCCTGATCCAGATCCTGCTGACTCACCAGGTTCTGCCGCTTGAGCTTGTCGATGCGCCTGTAGGTCTTTTCCGCCTGCACCATGGCGGCGGTGGCGCGCTCCAGATTAGCCTGGGCGCTGGCGATATCCTCGGGGCGCTCGCCATTGGTTAATCTAAGCAGATAGGCCTGGGCCTTCTGCCACTGGGCCCGGGCGCTTGCGACGCGGGCGGTTTGTTTGCGGGTGTCGAACTGTAGCAGCAACTCGCCTTCGGTGACCTGGCTGCCCTCGCGTTTGGGCAGTGCCGTGATGATCTCTGAGGTGGTGGCGCGCAGCAGTACCCGGTCGCGTTCCAGTGTGCCCAGGGCCTGGGGAGGTTCGGCGCCCTGACAGCCGCTAAGTAGCAGGAGCAGCGGGGCGAGAAGGCGTAAGGATTTACTCAGCGTCATGGTGACCTCTTGCAGACGAACCGCTTGGAAGAATTATGACTATCAATAAGTTATGTGCTGAATTTAATCTTACACCAATTTAACCTGGGTAGAAGGGGAATCTTTGAGCCCTGAATTTGAGTGCTAACTGGCTAGTGAATCTAAAGCTTAACGTGCTCAATGTCGAGAGCAAACGTCTGCATGGAGCCTGGCCCCATGCAGTGTTGGCGCGAAGGAGGCTAAGGAGTCTGGGGTTAGTAGAAATCTCCCCCCATGGCGCGTTTAAGTGCCGCCTCTTCGAGTAACTTTTCCAGGCGACGTTTGACTTCGCGTCTGTGTTGCAGCTCACAGGCCGCCTTAGGGTTTTTGGGTGCTGTGATCGCTTCGATTTCAGCATCGTTCGGAATAACATCGAGTAACTGAGCCATAGTGAAATCCTCGTCAAATAAAGTGCTTGTGCACTCATTTGGTGCCGCTTAGCACTGAACCGCTTTAACATAAAGTTAACTGAGTCAAAGCGTTAGCTAGTTTAGCGTCCTAAGGTGTGAGCACATTAGCGAGCGCTAATGAGAAAAATAGCAGGGGATTTTCGATTTTTGTTTGATCGAGTTAACACAATTGTATTTGTCGTGGATTTAGACAAAATGTGAGCGAATAGACGGGCGGTCATTTTGTAACCATCTGTTTTTAATTGAAATATTTTAAGAGTAATAGTGAGTTGCCAGCTAATTTAGTGGCAACTCATTTAAATTTAGATCACAAATCGAAACTATAGCTGTAGCCAACGACCACTTTAGGATCGTCACCCTCGAGATCGGTATCGCTGACCAGGAAGGAGATGGTACCGAAGTCGGTTTCCTTATCCAGAGACAAAGAGTAGTCGGCATAGTTGTCGGTATCGAACCAGGCGTTGACGACATCACCACTGGAGTAGCCATAATGGGCCGAGATAGACAGTGTCTCCGACAGTGGGAAGCTGACACCTGCGTTGATATAGCTGAGATCTTTCTCATCGAAAGGATCCGCCGCCACGTCGCTGCCGGCATTGACCACCTTTGAATAGCCGATGCTGAACCACTTCCAGCTCAGGGCCAGGGTGACTTCACCGAAGTCTATGCTCGAATCGCTGTCGGGGTAGGCGTAGTAGAGGTAGCTGATGTCATAACCAAAGTCTTCCCCTATGCTACCGGCATAGCCGCCGTAGAAGTCGATCTCATAGCTGGTGTCGTCGCCGAAATCCACATTGGACGCCCAGGTTCCGAGGTAGAGGCCGCTGTCGTGTTCGAAGTCTATGCCGCCTTGAACCGCGGGCGCATCTCCCGTCTGTGTGGCACCGCGCCACAAGTAGTTGGAGGTTGCGCCTATGTTGCCCGTGACGCTAGCGCTGGCCGGTAGGGCAACCATCAAGGTGCCCGCGAGTAGGCTTAGGGTTCGCAATGCTTGTTTCATACTCATTCCTTCTTATTGGTCTATGGGAGCGGCCCTGCCTGTTGTTATGAGTATTGTCAGGCCGCGTACAAGCTATAGCGAAGAGCGTGCCAAATATTTATCTGTTATTTTTCAACAGTTTATTTTATTTGCATCAGAAGTAGGCAACGAATTGGTTAAAAATGAGGCAGAGGATGCACTAGGAGGGTGCATAAAAAAACCTCCATGGAGGAGGTTTTTTCGACGGATTAAATACCGATTTAGTTTACGCTGTCTTTTAGCGTCTTACCGGCTTTAAACTTAGGTACTACAGCCGCTGGGATCTGAATTTCTTTGCCCGTCTGTGGGTTGCGGCCTGTACGTGCTGCACGGCTAGTGGTCTCGAAAGAACCAAAACCTACAATAGAGATTTTTTCGCCGTTCTTCATCGCTTCCGCTACCGTTTCTTCGAAAGACTTTAAGGCGCGAGCAGCTTCAGCTTTAGTGAGTTCAGCGCTTTCCGCTATTTTTGCAACAAGTTCAGTTTTATTCATTTGGATAGTCTCTTCTTTCCGTAGATTTAGTAATACCAATTACATTAGATACTTGCAATTGCTGGACTTAACATGCCACAAGCATCCCTATAATGAAAGCGGTTTTATGCGCTCAAAGGGTGCTTTCAGTCAAATTCAGTAAAAATTTAACCCTGTGACAGAGGAAAGCGGCCTGGATTTGACTGAATTGGCACGAAGGCCTGCCAGATAAGGGCTGGGGAGGAGATGGGATGTAAACCTCCCCGATAGAGGGATTAAGCCTTGGTCTCGTCGCTGGTTTGAGCCGCCTGCGGCAGATACTGTTTCAGTCCCTTGGAGAAGGCCATATACCACTGGAAACTCAGCAGAGCGGTGACGACTAGGGCGATGGCCCAGATAGGCAGCTCCTGACCGCGCACTACCACCTTAACGTCCTCAGGGGTGATCTGATAGGCGATCACCGCAGTGGCGCCCAGCGCCGTGAAGCCCAGGGTCTGTATGCCGATATAGATCTTCAGCACCAGGCTTGCCCAGCTGGTGCGGGCGATGAGGCCGATGAGCACAGGGATCACGCCCAGGGTAAAGAGATCTAGGGTCTGGCTGTCCAGGGCGCGCCAACCGGCGAGGATGGCGATAACAATATAGAGGGCGATCAGTAGCAGTATGCTGGGACTTGGTCGGTTCATCTTGGCTCTTGGGTGAATGATTTGCCCCGCAGTGTAGAAAAATGGCGCAACATAGTCCAACGCTTTACTTAAATGTCTAATGCTTTACCTAAAAGTCTATTGCTTTGGCTAAATTGCAAAGGCCCTGCTGCCAGCCGGGCTGGCTTAGGGTAAGATGTGGCCTCTTGGCCTGTCGCTTGATAAAAATGAGTCAGGATACGCAGGACAGGAGTATATGAAGGCAATCGTTAACCATAAACCGCGTTGGGTATGAGAAGAGCATGAACGAGAATGAATTTTGGCAGTTAGTCACCCGCAGCAAGCCTGAGCAAGATCAGGAGAGCCTGGCGGCGGAGCTTAAGGCGAAGCTGAACGAACTCGACAACCAAGACTTGGCGGCCTTCGATAAGTTCTTCTCGCAGCAGATGCGTCGATCTTACCTCTGGTCGCTGTGGGGCGCCGCCTACATAGTGACCGGGTGTGACAGCGAATATGGCTTTGCCGAATTTCGCGCCTTCCTGATCTCCCTGGGGCAGGAGTGGTTCGAGCGGATACTGCTTAACCCCGATGCCTTGGCCGAGCTGCCGGCCTGGCCTGAGAAGGATGGCTATGCCTATCCCTTCGTGGAGGATTACGATCTGATCGCCGGGCAGATCTATGAAGATCGCACTGGCGAGGAGCTGCCCTTTGTGCCTTCTGGGCAGGCGACGCCTCAGGGGAAGAAGTTTTCGCCCAAGAAAAAACAGCTGAAGGCGACTTACCCTCAGCTGTTTCAGCTATTTCCTTTCTAGCGAGCCCTTACTAAGCCTGCTCTAGTAGCAGACCTGGCTATCGCTATCGAAGGTTAGTTCATGCTCGGCGCAGGCGCCTTCCATAAACTCCTCTTCGGCCTGCTCAAGCTGGCTGTCGAGATCGGCCTGGAAGCCGTCGAGCGTCTGGTTATCGCTCGCTTCTTGCTGCTGGTCCAGAATCTGGAAGTGTTGTTCTACCGCGGCGCGTTCGCTGTCGCTAAGCTCGCTGGCGTTGGCGCCCGAGATAAAGGCGAAACCAAGGATTAGCGAGGCCAATAGGGCGAATCTACCTGAGAATCTTGTGTGGGTTAGCTTGCTCATTGTCATAGCTCCTGTCGGTGTCTTAAATTCAATCTGTTGTCGGCATCTGGGGCTGTGTTTGCTGCCGCCCGAGTGCTGCTGCCGTTTCATTGATACCTATGTTAATGGCAATAGCTTGAACAGAAGCTGAATAAAAAACGAACAAATCAAATTGGCTCGCTGAGCGATGAAAGGCGGCTGACTCACTCCTGATTCTGCATGGTCTCGCACTGAAAGCCCTGACGGCTGTTATCGAAGCGACACCTGAGGCCACACTCCCATAAGACATCGCCAAGCTCCTTGGCCTGCTCGGTGGCGAAGGCCTTACAGCTTTGGTAATCCTCGAAGTCATCGGTTTTCTTGTAGCGCCCCGAGTTGTAGCCATGGGCATAGACGAAGGCCGACCAGGTTTCTGGGGGGGGCTGGGTCTCCTCCTCTAAGGTGATCCAATAGAGGGCGCCGGCCAGCAGCGAAAAGAGGATGACGACGAACAGCAGAGAAGATCGATTTTGCATGATTTACCTTAGTAGCCTTGCTTGCCCTGTGAGTCTACCCCAGGCTCGAAGCAAATTGATACAAAGGCTGCCAAAAACTGTGGGCTGGGGAGAAAAGGGTTAATTGCGCTTGTCCAATAAGTAAATGATGGCGAAAAGATTCGCCAGGATTTTGCATTAAGCCTATATTCAGGTTAGCTTTTGTACACTCAATGCAGTCGCTAGACTCAGTAGGTGTCCCAAGCTTGGGCGATTAAGGAGGCATAATATGAAGTTTCAATCTCTACTCTTGGTGGGCGCACTGGTGTCACTCAACCTTGCCGCCGAAGAAGCCAAAGAGAATCCAGTCACAGAGGCCGGGGTGGTCAAGATCACCTGGCAGGATGTCGACAGCTACCGTGATGTGAAGGCGGTGGGTGACATTCAGTCTCGCTATGAGCAGCGTGTGTTCGACACCCTGACCAAGAACCTCAACAAGGCCGCCGAGAAGACGCTTAAGCCGAATCAGAAGCTGGAGCTGGTGGTGACAGACGTGGATCTGGCCGGTGATGTGCGCCCCACCTTTGGCGCGACCCCTAACGACATTCGTCTGATCGAAGATATCTACCCGCCACGCATGACCTTTAGTTACCAGGTGCTCGACGGTGATAATGTGGTGATCGCCGGTGACGAGAAGCTCAGAGATATGAGCTTCATGCACACCACTGGCGTAATGAACGACAAGCCCCTGAGACACGAGTCTAAGATGCTGGGCGATTGGCTGAAGAAGACGGTGCAGCCCAAACTCTAAGGCTGTTGGGCCTCTCAGGCGAACTTGAGCGGCCGATACATGGCAATTGCCGCGTCGTTGGGCGCGGGCGTAAACAGGCTAAAGCCATTCAATGCGGCTTTGGCCTGTTTTTTTGCCGCTGCGCTATAGGCCGACAGCCCCTGCTCGTCGCAAAAGCGAGTCACCTCGGGGGGCAACAGGCCGACACACAAACTGATCAAGGGGTGAGCCACCCTCTGTCCCTGTCTGTCTTCGGCCATCACGCACTGGGCCAGCCAGTCGTCTGGGCTGTAGAAGGCTTCTCTGTCTTGGTTAAAGTCGAGCAGTAGGCGGCGACACTCGTCGACGATCGCCTGGCTTGTGCCTATCACCACAAAATCATCGCCGCCCACATGGCCGACAAAATGCTCGCACCCCAGTTGCTGCTGCAGGCGTAGCGCCAAAGATTGGATCACCTCATCGCCGCGGCAGAAGCCATAGATATCGTTGTAGGGCTTGAAGTGGCACAGGTCGAAGTAGGCCAGGTAGAAGGCGCGGCCCTGTTGGCGCAGGCGTTGCAGCTCCTCCTGAATGGGGATGTTACCAGGAAGACCGCTCAGGGGGTTGGCGTGACGAGCCATCTTGATGCGCTGCTCGGTGATCTGTTGCAGCAGATCTTTGGTGTGGCCTATTCCTAACAGTTGTTGGTCACGCATCACCATGAAATGTTGCGCAACCGTGCCATGTTCTGCGGTCAGGCACTGACTCACCTCGGAGATCGGCATGCAGGCTGGCACCTTCAGTACCTTGTCATTCATCACCTCTATCACTGGGCTGTTCTCGTGCAGTGCGCGGCCATAGGGGGTGCTGAACAGCTCCATCAACTGCGCTCTGTCGACGACGCCAAGTGGCTTCTGCTCGGCATCGACGATGGCGACTACCTGCAGGTGCGGCGAGCGCACGAAGCGGGCGCTCAGGGCCTTGAGCTTGGTCTCGGGCGTGACGCATATGGTGCGGGTCGACAGACTTTCGGCCGATTCGGCGTAACGGGTTTGTCGCTGCTTGGTTTCCTGGGGCGCCAGTTCCGTTAGGGTCTGTGTCGGCTGCGTTTGGGGGCGGCCCAGCAGGTAGCCCTGACAATAGACGATGCCGAGCTGAGTCAGTAACGCCAGTTCCGCCGGGGTCTCTATCCCTTCGGCAATCACCTTACAGCTGAGGCTCTGGCAGAGATCTATGATGGAGCGGACAAACTCCTGCTTCACCGGCGATTGATCTATCTGGTGGATGAAGTGGCGGTCTATCTTGACATAGTCTGGCGCCAGTTCGGACCAGAGTCGCAACCCCGAATAGCCGGTGCCGAGATCGTCGATGGCGGTCAGAAACCCCTGGCTGCGGTAGTGGTTGAGACATTCCTTCAGGAGATCGATATCGTCGGCGGGATATTGCTCCGACAGCTCTATTACTATCTGATCCGGCGACAGCCCCAGCTCCTGAACCAGGCTGAGGGTGAGCCCCTTGGCGTGGCTGGGTTCCAGCAGGGCCTTGGGGGAGATGTTGATAAACAGCTTGCCCGGCAACTCGCGGGCATCGAACTGTCTGATGGAATGACGACGGCAGATCTCTTCAAGCTCGGACAGGCGTCCCTCGTGGGCCGCGGTCTGAAACAGGGGCACGGGAGAGAAGAGGGCGCTATGCTCGGGTCCCCGGCTCAGGGCCTCGAAGCCATGTAGCCGCTGGCTGTTGATGTTGAAGATGGGCTGAAACAGCACATGGATCTTCTCATTCTCGATGATCTTATCCAGTTCACTGCTCAGGTCGATTGCTGTCATCTAGGTCCGCCTCGTACGAAAAGTAGGGCGATTCTATGGCTAGGCCATGACAGCAATATGACACTAAAGTATGAGCTTACCCGCTCATTCAGTTACTTTAGTTACTTGGCCTGGCTCTTAAATGCCTGCAGGGTCTGTAGCAGTACTCCTAGCTTCCGCACGAAACTCTCCAGCGCCGGGGCCAGACCATCGCCTTGGCTTGGCAGCTTAGTCATCTCGTCGGCCAGCTCCTGTACATAGGGACCGAAGCGGTTGCTGCGCGAGGTAAAGCCTTCATCTTGGGTGAAGATGGTGGTGAATTTACCGTGGCCGGCCTTCTTTAACTCATCCAGTTTGGCATCGGCGTCGATGGCCTGACGATAAGCCAACTGCAGGTTCTCTTTCAGTTGCTCTATTAGGTGACTATGTGGCATAACAGCCTCGTGTTGAAAAATTTAGCCGAATTATAAGGGGCAAGCCAGATGGCAACAAGTCGACCGCGTTTATTAACCGTAGGGATTTTACTACTGACAGGGATCATGTCACTCAGCGCGATGGCCGCCGGTGATGACAAGCCGCCCTTCTATAAGATCACTTATCAAGGCAAGCAGACCTATCTGTTGGGATCGATTCATATCGGCCAGGCCGATTTTTACCCCATGGCAGAACAGATCGAAGCGGCCTTTGCCAAGTCGGGCGCCCTGGCGGTTGAGGCCGACACTAACAAGGCGGATATCATGGGGCTGATCCGCAAGTATGGTTTGGCTCAGGTGGCGGCCGATGCCAAGACCCAGACGCGCCTTGAAGAATACTGCCATACTCGCCGCGAGATCTGTACGCCCATGCAGCCCTACGCACCCTGGATGCAGGCTATGCAGTTTAGCGTGATGCGTTTCGCCTCCCTGGGCTATCAGGCCCAGTGGGGCGTGGATCAGATGATGCTGAGCAAGAACGGCCAGCGCCCTGTGATCGAGCTTGAGAGCACAGAGTATCAGTTTAAGCTGATGGCCTCTTTCAGCCCGCAGATGCAGTGGGATATGGTGCTGGAGGCGATAGATGCGCCGGATGAGGAGATGGTGCAGCTGATCAAGGCCTGGCGCAGTGGCGATGAGGCGGGGCTCGATGCCTTGATGCAGGGGCAGATGCTGCACGATGGCGATAAGGAGCTTATCGACAAGATGCTGTGGCAACGCAACGAGCAGATGACGGCCAAGATCAGATCCTTGATGATGCAGCAAGATGGCCCGTCGCCGCTGTTTGTGGTGGTTGGTGCTGGGCACGTGGTGGGGGATAAGGGGATACCCGCCAAGTTTACCGGCATAGAAGGAGCCAAGGTACAAAATTGCTGGCAGACGGCCTGTAACTAACCTTTCTCTGCTCTGCACCGGTTTCTCCCGTTTGGCTATACTGATAGGCAGGATAAACCTTGGAGAGATCTCGATGGACGCCAAGTCCATCGATGCAGGGAGGCAAGATGCAGGCAGAGGCGACCCTTTTCCCCGTTCGACCGGAATTTGAAGCGATTCCCCGCCAGTGGGATAGCCGCCACGACGCCGTGGTGGCCAGGGTCGATCCCGGCAACTTCTATGTCACCGCCCATGATGAGCTGATCTTCACCCGCCTGGGTTCCTGCGTCGCCGCCTGCATCTGGGACCCCTTGCTGGGCATAGGCGGCCTCAACCATTTCCTTCTGCCCGAGCGGCAACTCCATGAAGACTGGCATCAGCTGACCAGCTATACCTGCCGCTATGGCAACTGGGCCATGGAGCAACTGATTAACAGCATTTTGAGTCTGGGTGGGATGCGTAATCGCCTCAAGGCCAAGGTCTTCGGCGGCGCGCAGATGACGGCCACCAGTGTGCTGAACGTCGGCGAGTCCAATATCAGCTTTGTGAAGAACTACCTCAAGACTGAGGGGATAGAGATAGTGAGCGAAGATCTTGGCGGGCCCTGGCCACGTAAGGTGCTGTTTCATCCCAACAGCGGCAAGGTTAAGTTGATGCGCCTGTCACCAGAGCGGATTAGTAAGATGATGAGCGAAGAGCAGCGCTACCTGAAACAGATAGTCACGGCTCAAGGGGAGAGCCAGGTGGAGCTGTTCGATTAGTGAGTTAGCTATCTTTGCCAACGGGTGATGAAGTGGACGTAGCGCCCCAGGCCTATGTAGGCGGGGTGGGTCGAATATTGCAGCTCCATCTCCAGCAGCTGGCTGAAATCTGAATTAGGGGGCTGGTGTGTCTTGAGATAATCGTGGATCACCCGCACGCCAGAGGCCGTCACCAGTTCCATCTGCCAATCTGTCACCCAGGCGCGCACATCGTCTATATACAGGGGACAGCTTGGGGTCAGGCCCACCTTCTTCTTCACCTTGAAATCCGCCGCCACATAGTCGAAGTTACCCGAGATCAGGCTGTGAAAGCGCATCGCCTCCTTGTTGTAGAACATGAGGGAAAACAGCCCCTGGGGTTTTAACAGCTGGGTCAGACCGGCCAGGGTCTGCTTGGCATCGCTGAGCCACTCGGCCACCGCATGGCAGAGGATGAGGTCGAACTGGCCAAGCTCTTCCCGGGTCAGGGATTGTATCGGTGCGTGCAGCAGTGTGATGTCCAGCTTCTCGCCGCTATTGCTTTCATACTCTGTTATTTGCGCCTGACCCAGGGCCAACATCTCGCTGGAGATATCGCACAGGGTGACGCTATGGCCAAGCTTCGCCAGCTTCTGGCTAAAGAAGCCGAAGCCGCCGCCGGCGTCCAGAATACGCAGTGGCCCCTCGGGCAGTTGTGTCATGGCCTGGGAGATATCCCGCCACAGCACGGCGGCGCGGACCTCGCCCTTAGGCGTGCCGTAGATGTTCTTGGCAAATTTACCGGCTAATGCATCGAAGTTTTTGTCTTGCACAGAGTGACGCCCATGGGAAAAGCTGACTGAAATTAGGAGGGCTATTTTGCCATAGGCGGGGGCGACGCGCATTAAACAGACTTAAGGTTTAGGTAAAAAGCGTGATTTTGGGGTATACTCGCGGGCTTGCAATTTTTAGGCTAAGTAAAGTGTGAAGGGTTTGGATAGCGTGAATAAAGAAATTTGTGTTGAACTTAAGGCGATGCCGTCGCTGTTATCGCTTTATCGCAAGATCTTTTTTGGCCGAAAGCCAGGCTGGGACGAACAGCCTCTGCCCCATGTTAAGGTGACCTGTCCACAGGTGGCCGTGCGCGGCGATAAGGTCGCCCAATATGCCAAGGTGTGTGGCTTCGAGTTCGATGGTCAGCAGCTACCGTTGACCTATCTCTATGTCATGGTGTTTCGCCTGCATGCCAGCATCTTTACCTTAGATGCGATCACCTTCCCCTTGCTGGGCATGATCCACCTGAAGAACAGTATTACCCGTTACCGCACCACGAGTGTGGATGAGCGCTATGATCTCGAGTGTGAGCTGACTAGCAGCCAGATGACAGACTCAGGGTTGGAGTTTGAGCTGGTGTCTCGCGCCTTTGTCGGCGGCGAGCTGGTGTGGGAATCGCTGTCGACCTATCTCTACCGTATCGAGGGTAGCGGCAAGCGCGCGCGTCCGCCTAAGGCGAGCCCAATGAGCTGGTCGAATCCGGTTAGCTGGGAGCTGAGCGAAGATCTTGGCCGTCGCTATGCCAAGGCATCGGGCGACTATAACCTGATCCACCTGCATCCCGTGCTGTCTAAGCGTTTCGGTTTCGATCGCGTGCTGGCCCATGGCATGTGGTCTAAGGCGAGAAGCGTGGCCCAGCTGATGCCTGAGATAGGTGATAAGCCTTGTACCGTGGAGGTGGCCTTCAAGCTGCCGCTACTCATGCCTGCCCAGGTGAGTTTCGATTTCGATACCGAGAGTGCCGAGGGGCTGATGTTCGAACTGCGCGACGTCAAGGGGCGCAGACCGCACCTGACGGGTCAGGTGAAGTTTCACGACTAAATCCTTGAAAGCTAAATCCTTGAAAGCTAATTCCTCAAAAGCTAGCTTAAATGGCTAGGTCTTAGTTTTGAGATGGATAGAGAAAAGCCAGCAGATTGCTGGCTTTGTCGTTTCTGATGAGAAAGGTAATGACTTCTTAGAGCCCTAAGGGACGCTGTGGCCGGTGGAGGCCTGCCAGATGCTAAACCACTCCTGCCTGTCGAGCTTAATCTCGTCGGCGGCGACGGCGGCGCTGATCCGCTCAGGATTACCGCTACCTATGATAGGCCTTGGCTGGCTCGGCAGGGCCATCACCCAGGCGTAGATGATCTGGCTGATATCGTCCGTGCCATGGTTGGCGGCTATCTTGGTTAACGTCTGGCGAAGTCGTTTGGCCTGTTCGCTCTGGCTGCTAAAGATCTCGCCGCCGCCAAGACAGGACCAGGCCATGGGCGGGCAACGATACTGCTGCGCCTGATCCAGGCTGCCATCGCTCAGGGTATGCATGGCCAGAGGGGAGATCTCCAGCTGATTGGTCACCATGGGGCGATCCAGCCGGGACTGCAACAGGTCGAACTGAGCCGGGGTGAAGTTGGAGACGCCGAAGTGGCGCACCTTGCCGGTCTGATAGAGCTGCTCGAAGGCCTGGGCGACCTCGTCGGCATTCATCAGGGGATCTGCTCTGTGGATCAGCAGCAGGTCTATCTCATCAACCCGCAGCGCCTTAAGCGAGTTATCGACGCTGGTGAGAATGTGCTGATAGCCTGTGTCATAGTGGTTGACGTAGCGCTCAGGTGTCGAGGCGAAGGCAGGCTTGATGCCGCACTTGGTGACTATCTGCATCTGCTGTCTCAGCTCGGGCTTGAGGGCCAGTGCGCGGCCAAACAGTGCCTCGCAGCTGTACTCGCCATAGATGTCCGCATGATCCATACAGGTCACGCCCAGGCTGAGGTAGTGTTCGATCAACGCCAGGGTCTGCTGGGGTGTCTGTTGCCAGCTATCTAGGCGCCAGAAGCCGGCGATAAAGTGTGAGAATGTAAAGCTTTGCTGACTCATGGGCCGCTCCGTTTGGATTAATTTTTTCCATTAATAATCATTTTATTGATTTAGATTCATAAATCCTTAATTAATGCCTTAGCCGACAATGAATAGGTTTGTTGTGACCACTTTTTGCTCTATATTCGCACCAGCTCGCTTTTTTTCATGCTTATTTATTGTAGGAGCGCTATATGCTGACTGACATCGAAATTTCACGCCAAGCCAGCTTACAACCCATAGAAAGCATAGCTACTGCTTTCGGGATCTTGCCCCACGAATTAAGCCCTTACGGCAGAACCAAGGCCAAGGTCGATCTGGCTATCACCAACCGAATTAAAGATAACAAACATGGTAAGTTAGTGATAGTCACGGCGGTAACGCCGACTCCCTTCGGCGAAGGCAAGACAGTGACCAGTATCGGCCTGACCCAGGGCTTACAGGCGATCGGCAAGAAGAGCTGCGCCTGTATCCGTCAACCCAGCATGGGACCTGTGTTTGGCATCAAGGGCGGCGCCGCCGGCGGTGGCCTGGCCCAGGTGGTGCCCATGGAAGATCTCAACCTGCATCTGACCGGCGACATACACGCGGTGACCAGTGCCCATAACCTGGCGGCCGCGGCCATAGATGCCCGCCTCTATCATGAACAACGCCTGGGCAGTGACGCCTTTCGCGAACAGTCTGGGCTCGAGCCTTTAGATATCGATCCCGATAAGATTCTGTGGCGCCGGGTAGTGGATCAGAATGAGCGCAGCCTGCGCAACATCACGGTCGGCCTTGGCGAGGTTAATGGCCCAGTACATCAGGGCGGCTTCGATATCAGCGCCGCCTCCGAGTTGATGGCAATTCTGGCGCTAAGCCGGGATCTCAAGGACCTGCGTGCCCGTATCGGTCGTATCGTGCTGGCGCAGAACAAACAGGGCGACTACATCAGCGCGGAAGATCTGGGTGTGGCCGGTGCCATGACGGCCATCATGAGTCAGGCCATCGCGCCGACCCTGATGCAGACCCTAAGCGGTGCCCCTTGTCTTATCCATGCTGGCCCCTTCGCCAACATCGCCCATGGTAACTCGTCGATCATCGCCGATGATATCGCCCTCAGACTGGCTGATATCGTGGTGACCGAGGGGGGCTTCGGCTCCGATATGGGCTTCGAGAAATTCTGTAATATCAAGACCCGTCAGTCGGGCAATGCGCCGGATGCGGCGGTATTGGTGGTGACGGTCAAGGCGCTCAAGTCTCATAATCCTGACGCAGGTAGCGAGATGGATAAGCTCGCCGCCGGCTATGCCAACTTAAGCTGGCACATCAGTAACGTGGCCAAGTATGGTTTGCCGTTGGTGGTGGCCATCAACCGCTTCGCCGAGGATACTCAGGAGGAGCTAGACTGGCTCAAGGCCCGCGTGCTGCAAGAGGGCGTGTTTGCCTGCGAAGTCTGTGAAGCCTTTACCCAGGGCGCCGAGGGGGCGGTGGCACTGGCCAGGGCCGTGGTGCGCGCCACCGAGCAGCCGAGTCAGTTCCGTTATCTCTATGAGACCAAGCAGTCTATCGAGGCCAAGCTGCTGACCATCGCCGAGGCAGGTTACGGCGCCAGCGGCATCAGTTTATCCGACACGGCCAAGGCTCAGCTGACTCAGCTGCAACGTCATGGGTTCGATAAGCTGGCGCTCTGTATCGCCAAGACGCCCATGTCGGTCAGCCATGACCCTAAGCTCAAGGGGGCGCCACAAGGGTTTGAGCTGCCCATCGCCGAGCTGAAACTCAATGCCGGTGCCGGTTTTATCACGGCGCTTGTGGGTAAGGTGATGACCATGCCAGGACTTGGGATACGTCCCGGTTACCTCAACATAGATATCGATGAGCGAGGCGAGATCACAGGTCTGGCCTAAGGCTGGCGGGGTATTCCTTGCTATAGAGAGATAAAAAAAGCGCCTGCAATTGCAGGCGCTTTTTTTTGTGAAGGGCTTTGTTATAAAGAGCTGTCTTGTTAAGGGCTCTGTTTGAGCCCTTACTTGCCAGTCTGGTAGATATGCACGTCGCGCTGCGGGAAAGGAATCGAGATATCTTCCTGGTCGAAGCGCATCTTCACCGCGCGGGTGATGTCCCAATACACATCCCAGTAATCTTCCGGCTTCACCCAAGGACGCACCACGAAGTCCACCGAAGACTCGCCCAGCAGGTGTAGCTTCACCGTCGGCTCAGGCTGCTTGAGCACCTTAGGATGCTCGTCGACTATGCCGCGCAGCACCTGCTCGGCCTTCTCTATGTTGTCGCCGTAACCTATGCCGAAGGTCATGTCGACGCGGCGCTGATGTTCCACCGTGATGTTATTGATGGTATCGCCCCAGATCTTGTTGTTGGGGATGATCAGGCGCTGGTTGTCCAGAGTCTTGATGGTGGTGGAGACCAGGCTCATCTGGCTCACCTTACCCGTTACGCCCGCGGCGTTGATCAGGTCGCCCACGTCGTAGGGGCGATAGATGAGGATCATCATGCCCGAGGCGAAGTTAGACAGGGTATCTTGCAGGGCGAAACCTATGATCACACCGGCGACCCCGAAGCCGGCCAGTAGCGGCCCAAGTTCGAAGCCCAGCTGCGACAAGGCGATCATCAAACCCAGAGCAAACACTGTCTTACCCGAGAGGGAGACGAAGAAGTCTTGCAGCAACTTGCTGAATTTGAGCTTAGAGTTGCTCACCATCTTCTTGACGATGCGCTGCACCGCCTTGCCAGCCAGATGGGCCAGGAAGAGGATCAGCAGGAAGACAAACAGCTTGAACAACAGGCCAGGGCCGTTGTCCAGCGCTTGATTCTTGGCCTTGTTCCACCACTGATCCAGCAGGTTACTGGCCACATCGACGTTGAGCACGTCCTGGGTGATATCCCCTGAGATGCTAAACAGCGTCTGCTTGAGGGCTGTGGTGTCCTGGCTCAGGGCATCTAGCAGTTCGATCGCTACCGACAGACTGGCGCTGGTCAGGCTGAGTCGCTCGTTGAGGTTGGTGACTAGGGCGGTCTGCTCAGCAGTGACATCCTTACCCGCCTTGGCTGCCTCATCCACTGCCAGCTTGAGTTTGTCCTGGGTGAAATGCACCAGGCTGTTGAGCATGTCTGAGCGCTTGAGCAGATGGGTCGTCAGCTGAGTCTTGAGCGCCTGGGTATCTTCGCCCAGGGCGTCTAGCCAGGTGAGGGTCTCATACTTGGCGCTGAGGATCTCGTCGCGCTGGCGATCCCGCATGGCGAGCTTATACATGACGCCTGTGTCATTATCGCTGCCAAGCTGTTGTTTAAATTGGTCTATATCGGCGGCGTAGTAGTCGGCCACCTTGTCGATGAAGGCCAGATGCTTGTGCAGCAGCGGCAGCAGGTTTGCCTTATCCAGTGGTTGCTGATTCATCAGCAGCTTGAACTTGTCATGAACCTGGTTGGCGTGCTCCTTGATACGGTACTCGATAAACTGCTTCATCTCGCCGTTGGCATTGCCTAGTTTAGCGATGTCTGAATCTATGGTCTGTTGCAGTTGAGTCAGTTCGGCCAGGGGCTGGGGGGCTTCATCGGCGGTGGCGGGAAGATGGGCTAGGGCCATCATAGTCACCAGCGCCAGGGCTAAGTTGCGTAACATATTATCCGTCCTGTGTTAGCTAATGGCTGGAATCATAATCTGTTCCATCTGTGCTGTAAATTCGCAACGCGCGGCGGCGCAATCTGATAGACTAGCACTCTTTGCCGTTATTTGAGATTTTGTTGTGCTGTGTCCTCACTGTAGTCACTCCTTTCGCGCCCAGCAGGTGTCTGCCCAGCGGGGTAAGGGGCTGGAAGCTCAGGTTCAATGTCCCCACTGCGAGGCCTGGTTGGGTCGAAGTGCCGCATTGATGCGATTGAAGATGTTGGGCTTCTATCTGGGGCTGGTGATGTTGGTCGTGGGTTATTTCCTACCCGAGTGGCGTAACTTGACCACGCCTGTGGCGATATTTGCCGTGATGATACTGCTGGTGAGCCATATGATGGACCACCTCAAGGTGACCCAAGCCCCGCTTAGGCAAGAGGTGGACGACAGCGAGCACAGACAGAAGTATCGTTGAGGGAGCTGTTTGCCTGCTAAATGATGCTGCGCCAGAGCCAGGCCTGGCGCCTAGCTCATCTGAAATATGATATTTGTGCCTTGTTCTTAAAAAGCAGACTCAGGCCAAGGCCGTTATTCGACGACCTGAACCTGGGCTTCGAGCGCCGCTTCGACGTAATAGATCCCGCCGAGAATGGCGACAAAGAAGATGGCGGTCCAGAACAGCAGTTTGAAATTTTCGCGAAAAAATTCCTTCATAGAGAGCATTTCCTTTAAACCTTAAATGGTGAGAGTCGGTAGCTCAGAGCCGCCGCTCAATTTAGCTGTCATCTTAGTGTCACTAACTTAAGTCAGACTTAATTTTAGCCAATCTGGCCGTGATGTGGGCCACGCTTTGGGTCGGCGCATAAGTAAAATTTTCGAATAACTTTTGTTACATTCCAGCCTGAGCCACCGCCAATTCTGGCTTGACTTCATCACTCGTATCCCTAAACTTGGTCGGAATTTGAATGCGTCCAGTAGATCCCATGGCAATAAAGGTAAAAGGAAAAGTAAGAGGAGTGGCGATATGGCTTAGTGCTATATTGTTCTGCTTATCTGTGCTTGCGCCTGCCCATAGCTTGGAACATCTGGACGAGGGCGCCACCACACACTGTACCCTGTGTATTCAAAAACTGCAGCTCAATAGCGTCTTGCCGGTCGGTGAGTTCAGCTTTAGCCTGCCCAGCCTCACGGTGGAAGTGCCGCTGCGCGAGCCCACGGTCCTTGCTGCCGTCCATGTCGACTACTTCCAGAGCCGCGCCCCGCCCGCACAATCGTAATACCTCAAAAACTCAAGATAATTAATACTCTGCGCCCCATTGGCGGCAGAGTCGTTTAGCTGTTTTTTGGAGACATTATGATAAATTTCAATGCGCGCCTGTTGGCGGTTGCTCTTGCCTGTGCCTGTTTACCAACCCTGAGTTTTGCGGCGGATCCTAGCCTGACTAACCCTGCCATCAGTGCGGTGCTCGATGGCTATTATCAAAACGCCGAGCGCCCAATGGCCGAGCGTGTCGAGGGCTTCGGTCTGGGTCACACCGAGCTGGCGCTCAGCGCCAACATAGACGATATGTTCTATGGCAAGTTGACCACAGTCATTGAGGTCGCTGATGGCGAGACCGAGGTGGGACTCGAAGAGGCCTTCATCCAGACGTTGTCGATGCCCTATGGCCTGTCGATGCGCGGCGGTCGTTTCCTGTCGGATGTGGGTTACCTTAACAATCAGCATGTGCATACCGATGCCTTCTCAGATCGACCGGCGGCCTATCGCGCCTTCCTCGGTGGGCATTACTTCGATGACGGTGTGCGTCTGGACTATGTCGCGCCAACGGATCTCTACTGGAGCATGGGTGTCGAGGCCTTCAAGGGCGATAATATGCGCGCCGAAGATGAACACGGCGAGCGCGAATTTAAGAGCGTCGGCGTCTACACCGCCTACACTAAGTTGGGTGGCGATATTGGTGTCAGCAGCTCCTGGCAGCTGGGTCTAAGTTATCTGCGTAACGAAAACGGTCGCCTCAGCGCCCATGAGGAGCATGAAGAAGCCGTGGTGGCTGAGGATGGTCATGACCATAGTCATGGGGTTAGCTATACGGGTGAGAACACCTATATGGCGGACTTCGTCTACAAGTGGGCGCCCCAGGGCAACTACAAGTATCAGCACCTGACCCTGAGCGGCGAGTATTTCCGTGTGAGCGACTATGCACCACTGGACGACCATGATCATGAGGCGGTGGACGATCATGATACCGCTAAGCCGGATGCCCATACGGGTTGGTATCTCAGCTCTGTTTATCAGCTCTCGCCAAGCTGGTCGGCAGGCCTGCGTTACGGTCAGGTCGATACGCACCTGATGCACGATGAGCATTTCGATGCCCAGAAACTGAAAGAGACTGAGGTGAGCCTGGCCTGGCATCACAGCCACTTCTCTACTGTGCGTTTGCAATATACCAATCAGCAAGGCACTAACTTTGACGGCATCACAGATGATAACGTCATTACACTTCAATATGTCATGACTCTGGGGGCTCACGGTGCGCATCAATTCTAACTACTTAAAGGCCGGCGTTGCGGCGCTGGCGCTGAGCTTTGCCTGTGGTGCACAGGCGAAATTGAATATCTTCGCCTGCGAGCCTGAATATGCCGCCTTGGCCAAGGAGCTAGCACCGGACGCTAAGATCTATGCCGCGACCACTGCGATGCAGGACCCGCATCAGGTGCAGGCTAGACCCAGCCTTATCGCTAAGATGCGCCAGGCAGATCTGGCGGTCTGCGCCGGCGCCGATCTTGAGGTGGGCTGGCTGCCGATGTTGCAGATGAAGTCGGCCAACGCTCAGGTGCGCTCGACCGACAAGGGGCTGTTCTATGCCGCCGAGCATACCCAGACCCTGGATCAGCTGGGCCAGGTGGATCGCAGCATGGGGGATGTCCACGCCCAGGGTAATCCGCACCTGCACTTCGACCCAGAGCGTCTGCTGGAGGTGGCTAAGGCGCTGTCGGCCAAGATGGTGTCGCTGGATCCGGATAATCGCGCGGCTTACGAGTCGGCTCTGGCCGATTTCAGCCAGCGCTGGCAGGCGGCGATTGGCCGTTGGCAATCACAGGCGGCGCCGCTTCAGGGCAAGAAGGTGATCGCCTATCACACCAGCTTCCGCTACCTGTTTAACTGGTTAGGCATGGAGCAGGTGGGGGATCTCGAGCCTAAGCCTGGCCTGCCGCCAAGCACGGGTCATCTAGCCAGCCTGCAGGGGCGCGCCGGGCAAGGCGATGTGATGGCTATTATCGTCGCCTCCTATCAGGATGAGCGCGGAGCCAACTGGCTCGGTGAGCGCACTGGCTTGCCAGTGGTGAATCTGCCCATGTCGGTCGGCGGCAACGATGACGCCCAGGATCTCTTTGGCCTGTACGACAGCGTTCTCCACTTGTTGCTGAGCGTGAATCGCTAGCCTGGCTTAGATCCGGCGCCCTCATTGGGGGCGCCGTTGTTCGCTTTTTGGTACTCAACTATGTTTGATCTCGATCTCTTATCTATCCTGTTACCTGCCTTCGCCGCGGGTATTCTGGTGCTCTCAACCCATGTTTTGCTCGGGAGTCAGGTGCTTAAGCGGGGCATCATCTTCATCGACCTGGCGATCGCCCAGGTGGCGGCGCTGGGGGCGATTATTGCTCACACCAACCATGAGCTGGAGCACCTGCCCTACGCCACGGTCTGGATGCCGGCCCTGTTTGCCCTGCTAGGTGCCGGGTTTATTGCATGGCTGGCCAAGCGGATGGCCGATGAGCTGGAGGCGATCATCGGCTGCTTCTATGTGTTGTCGGCGGTGGCGGCCATGCTCTTGCTGTCGAACGACCCCCACGGCGCCGAGATGCTTAAGCAGTTGATGTCTGGGCAGATCCTCTGGGTGAACTGGTCACAGTTGATCCTACCGGCCGTGGTGTCGGGCCTGGTGCTGGCGATCATCGCCCTGCGCCCCGCCATACTCAACGGTGCCGGTTTCTATCTGCTGTTTGCCTTAGTGATCACCCTGTCGGTGGAGCTGGTGGGCGTCTATCTGGTGTTCAGCTCGCTGATTTTACCGGCGCTGGCGGTCAACAAGCTGCGCGGCAAGGGTAAATGGCCGCTGGCCTATCTGGTGGGCCTGCTGGGCTATGGCATAGGTCTGTTGCTATCGGCCAGCTTCGACCTGCCTAGCGGCGCGGCGATTGTGGCTACTCTGGCGGTCAGCACGGTCGCGTTTCGTCTGCTACAGTCAAGACTACTCAGAGAAAGTTCGATTACAAAAGTCGAAGCTAACTAAAAAAGCCGATAAAAAACGACGCACT
The DNA here is from genome assembly GCF_007636505.1 of Shewanella sp. KCT. NCBI lineage: Bacteria > Pseudomonadati > Pseudomonadota > Gammaproteobacteria > Alteromonadales > Shewanellaceae > Shewanella > Shewanella sp. KCT. The sequence goes on along the minus strand of NZ_LVDJ01000002.1, from coordinate 358,434 downwards.
TGTGAGGTAAGCGGGCTGGGGGCAGTAGGCACTCACCCGCTTTTTTCTTAGCTGCATATGATTGCGGTGATGTTTTTCTACTGTTAATTCCATGACTTATATCGTTAACACTTGCCCTGTATCCTATCAGGCTGCTAGGGGGGGGTAAGACGACAGGTGTAAGTCAAAAGGCCTGCTGCTATAATGTCGCCACTGAAATCACAGGAGTAAGTTGTGCTGTTAATCTTCAGATCTCTGATCTTAGCCATCATGTTGTTGTTGGCCTTTGTCTTCGGCGGCCTCTATTGTCTGCTGCGCCCCCGTCATAGAGACAATGTGCATCTATTTGCTAAGATTTTTTCCTGGGCCGCGCCAGTATTGGGGGTCAAGGTGGTGGTGCGCAAGCCCAAGGTGGAGCGCAGCGAGCCCTGTATCTTCCTGGCCAACCATCAGAACAATTTTGACATGTTCACCCATACGGCCGCCGTGCCTAAGGGGACTGTTAGCCTGGGCAAGAAGAGCCTGGCCTGGATCCCTTTCTTCGGCCAGATCTACTGGCTGTCGGGTAACATACTGATCGACCGTAAAAACCGTAACCGCGCCTTTGAGACCATGGCGCAGACGGCGAAGAAGATCAAAGAGAAGTGTCTCTCTATCTGGATCTTCCCTGAGGGCACACGCTCACGGGGCAAGGGGCTGCTGCCCTTCAAGGCGGGCGCCTTTCATACCGCCATCGAGGCGGGTGTCGCTATGGTGCCTGTGCTGGCGTCGAATCAGGAACATATTAAGCTCAACCGTTGGAACAACGGCGTGGTGATCATCGAGATGATGGATCCCATAGAGACTAAAGGCCTGGCCAAGTCTCAGGTAAAAGAGCTTTCTACCCGGATTCATGCCATGATGGCGGAAAAACTGGCTCAGCTTAATCATGAAGCCAGTGCCCTGATGGCCAAGAAAGCAATTAATTAAGAACATTTTTATTCGGAGAGATCCATGTCTACAGAACGTCAGCTGCAGGAACAGAAACAGGAAAACCAGGAGATCGTGGATGCGATTCTTGCCGATGGTTCTGAGCCAGATGCCGAATACACCATAGAACATCACTTCTCGGCCTCTAACTTCGACCGTCTGGAGAAGGCGGCGGTGGAAGCCTTTAAGATGGGCTTCGAGGTGAACGATGCCGAAGAGATGGAGCTGGAAGACGGCTCAGTGCTCTTCTGTTTCGACGCCATCGCTTATCACAAACTCGACGTGGCCCTGCTGGACAAGGCCTGTGAAGATCTGATTCTGCTGGCGGCTAAGCTCAAGGTGGATTATGACGGTTGGGGCACCTATTTCATCGGCGACGAGATGGAAGATGACGACGAGGAGTATGAAGAGGAAGACTCTCGCTTTCATTAATCTTCGCTTCTCTCGCATCGAGTAAAAAGCCCATCATAGATGGGCTTTTTCGTATCTGTCACAGATTATATTTGACCTCATTCGGCTTCATCGGGATTGAAGATGACGCAACAGTTGCGCCCCTTCTGCTTGGCCTGATAGAGGGCGCTGTCGGCCTGCGCTAACCACTGAGCGCTATTGCTCAGATGTTCGTCTATGCCGCAGATGCCGATACTGACTGTGACCTTGAGGATGGCACTCTCGAACCTCAGCTCAGAGGCCTCGATCTTCTCCCGCAGACGGTCGGCAAAATGCAGTGCGGCCTCGGCATTGGTGTTCGACAGCACCACGGAGAACTCCTCACCGCCGTAGCGACCGGCGCAATCTGTGTCCCGCAGGGACTGACGCAGGATATGGGAGACATGCTGAATCACCCTGTCGCCGGCGATATGGCCATAGGTGTCGTTGATCCGTTTGAAATGGTCTATGTCGAACATCACCAGTGTGGTGGGCTCGCCGTAGCGGGCATGGCGGTCGAACTCCTTCTGCATGCACAGCTGCCAGTGACGGCGGTTATGCAGCTGGGTCAGGCCATCTGTCTGGCTCAGGTGCTCTAGGCGCTCGTTGGCGGCCTTGAGCTGTAGCTTGTTGATCGCCACATCGGTGACGTCATAGATGATCATGCTGATATGGGTGATCTGGCCCGTGAGGGAGGAGAGGGGCAGCAGGGTCACATTCTGGTACATGAAGTCGGCGCGGCCCGTGATGGGGCGATAGTTGCCAAACTTAAACACATAGGGGCGTTGCTCCCAGCTGATGAAGGCGCGGTTCTTGAGCAGAAACACAGACTCCATCTTCTGCTTCAGCCAGTTGGCCGGCAGGTAGTCGAATTGATCGAACAGATTCTTGCCCTTGATGGAGTTGGGTGAGATGCCGCTATGGTTCTCCATGAAGCCGTTCCACAGCTGGATGTTGTAGTCGCGATCCAACACGACCAGGCCCACCTCTATGGTCTGCACCATATCGATTAGCCAGTGGAGTTCATTCATCGCGCTTTGGTCATATGCCATATCTTGGTCCAACTTAATCCAGCAGGTAGCCCAGCTTATAGTTAAGCGTCGGCAAAGAGTCTTCGGTAAACAGCAGCAGGAGATCGCATTGAATATCATGGCCTTCGATGCGGTAGTTGATCTCCATCGCCAGGGTGCGGGACCATTTCTCCGAGTTGTCGTGAATCAGGTCATTCACAGTGCAGTGACGCCCCAACACCACGGGATGGCTCTGGCTGAATTTCATGTGCAGCTGCTCCGAGATACCACTGAGGAAGGCGCCGATAAGCACGTTGCCCGTGTCTATCATCACCTCTATCTCTGTGTTGGCATCCTCGGGATTAGCCAGTCCCATCAGCTTGGCCATATCCTGAAAGGAGGAGTCGTGAAACAGCAAAAGCGCCTCGCCGGCCACGCCCGCGCCGATAAAGCCCTGGCACAGGGCCGATACCGTGCTGTAGCGCTCGGTGGCCTTGAGGGTCATGGTGAGTTCGCTGACTTCCAGCACGTTGACGTTAGGGATGGGCAGCAGTACGAAGACATCCAGCAGCTTGGCCAGCAGATCGGCGGCGCGGCCCATGGCCACGTTGGCGACCTCCTGACAGGCGTCGCGCAGATCCACCTCTATCATGGGGTTGTCGTTTTCTTGCTCCCCCAGAGCTATGGTGAGTATGCCGTATTCCTGGAGTATGTTGCTGATGGCATCGGCACTCACCGGCTTCTGAATAAAGTCCAGGGCGCCCAGGGCCTTCACCTTCTCGTGGGCCTTGATCTGAATGTCGCCGGAGACCACGATCACCAGGGCGGGTAGATCTTCCTTCTGAATCGTCTCCAGTACCTCGTAACCATCCATGACTGGCATGTTGAGATCGAGAAAGACCACTTCGCCCTTGCCAGCCCTGATCGCCTCGATACCTTCGGCACCATTATTGGCAAAGGTGATCTCGACATCCCACTCCTTGGGCAGGGTCCTGGCCATCTGCTTGCGAGCGAGTGCGGAGTCATCGCATATGAGTACGGGAATCGACATCTAGTTATAACATCCTAATCTGCCTTCATTATTAGAAGATAACACCAAATCACTTGCTTGGTGGCTAAAAGCTTCGTCTTGAGGCAGTTTTCATCGGTTTTGTCTGTGGTAACGACAGGCTTTAAGTGGACTTACAGTTGGTCTCTTTGCCGGGGCATCTACCCGAATCCCAGACATCCAGGTCGGGTCGTCTGGTGTGTCGGCGCAGGTAAATGACAAGCTTTGTCCAAAGGTTATTATCTATCAGCTTGATTAACAACCGTAAACGCTCTGTTGGCAATATTTTGACGCCAGTCAAAAAACGGACTTATGTTATATCTTTTAGGGATATTTGCCAAATGTGTTACATTCCTTCTGGACTGACCAGTAGCAGAGATTAACTGCAGCGATTGAGGAGTAAAGGAATGCAACATCCCCACGTCACCCTGACCATAGCCGAAGGCATCGCCTGGGTGGAACTGTCACGGCCGGAAAAGTACAACGCCCTCAACTATGCGCTGTTCGACTCTATCGTGAAGGTGCAGAAGGTTATCGCCAGGCGCAGAGACGTGCGGGCGGTGATCCTCAGTGGCAGTGGCGGTAACTTCTGCTCCGGTCTGGATGTGGCCAGCGTGATGAAGTCGCCCATGCAGGCGTTTAAGTTGCTGTTTAAATGGCTGCCGGGCAATGCCAACCTGGCGCAGCGAGTCTCCATCGGTTGGCGCCGCCTGCCCGTGCCTGTGATCTGCGTGCTCGAGGGGATCTGCTATGGCGGTGGCACTCAGATAGCCTTGGGGGCCGATATGCGTATCGCCGCGCCAGACTGCCGCCTCTCTATCATGGAGGCCAAGTGGGGCCTGGTACCCGACATGGCGGGCCTGGTCGGCCTGCGAGAGCTGGTGGGTAAGGATGTGGCCATGCAGCTCACCATGACCGCCGAGGTGATCGACGCCGAGCAGGCCAAGGCCTATGGCCTGGTGACCCAGGTGAGTGAGGCGCCGCGCGAGGCCGCCGAGGCGCTGGCCTTGAGGCTGGCGAACACCTCCCCCGATGCTAACGCTGCGATCAAGTTCAGCATCAACAAGAGTTGGCGTGCCGGTGAGCGTAGCCTGCTGGCGCGGGAATCCCTGAGCCAGGTACGTCTGCTGCTAGGTAAGAATCGGGTGATAGCCGCCCTGCGTCAGACCAAAGATCCCGAGCGGCGCTACCGGCTGCGTCAGCCATGGTGGCGCTAACCAGAACCCTTATCGGTAAGGTCGGCGACATTGAGATGTCGCCGCTAACCGAATGAGACATAAACACATTTTCAATGTGATCCGCTTCACACTCCGCCTCCCCTGGCGCGACTAAGCCCCTGAGGCTCGCTAGTATCCTGCTGCCAAATTTTTGATTAAGGAAAGCATGATAATGCGACAAGGGTTCGAACGATTTCTCTGGAGTAGCCGCCTCTCTGTGATGATAGGGGTGTTTGCCTGTGTGCTGGCGGCCTTTGTGGTGTTTATCATGGGGGTGAAGGACGTGGTCCACATGGTCGCCCTGCTGTGGGACTATGTGCTGACCGGCAGCTACGAGGTGCGCAACGATCTTGTGATGGTGGTGGTCGAGATCTTAGATACCTTCCTGCTGGGCTCTGTGCTGCTCATCTTCGCCTTCGGCCTGTATGAGCTGTTTATCAGTAACCTGCAGGCGGCGGAAGACAGTGTCGCCGGCGGCAAGATTTTGGTGATCAGCAGCATAGACTCGCTCAAGAGTAAGCTGGGTAAAGTGATCCTTATGATGTTGATCATTAAAGTGTTCTCTTACTTTACCGAGATGAAGCCCACTTCAATGCTAGAGCTGCTCTACATGGGCGTCATCGTCGTGCTGATCGCCCTGGCGCTGATGCTGAGTAAAGACAAGAAGTAAAAGACAAGAAGTAAGGGACTAGATATCCAAGCTTTATGGATAGGCCCGCAGGATGCGCTGGGCGAAGCCCTGCACCAGGGTCAGCACATCCTGCCAGGCGCTGGGCTGATCCAGGTTTAACGCCAGTTGCTGCTGCTCATAACGCAGCGGTTCCCCCATGGGGGAGAGTGCCTTGCGGGCCTTTTGGGTCGCCAGGGAGGCGGGCAGTCCGTCCGGCGATTGAATATCCAGCACCGGCAGCTCCAGCTTGGCCAGCTTGCCCGGCAGATCGCGATTCTCCTCATCCTGTTCAAGATAAGGGTTGATCACCACCAGTAGATCTGGGCTCGGCAGCGCCGAAGTTGTCAGCATCTCGATAACCAGGCCGGCGCTCTGGCCGGTAACTATCAGTATGCGTTTACCCGGATAACTCTTGCCGAGAGAGTCGAGCTGCCCCAGGGTCTGACTCATCACCGTCTTCTGTTGTTCCCTTAGTGCCGCCCAATCTTTCTGGCTGTATTTGGGCAGGCTCTGATTACTCTTCTGGCTAAGCTGCTGCTCACCCGGCTTAGGGATCTCTCCTGCGTCGGTAATATGGTTAGGCTGCGCCGCGCCCTGAGGCGCACCTATGCTGAGGGTCGCCCAGCCCTTGGGTGTCAGCTCGCGCCTGAGAAACGCCAGCAGTCCCTCTGGGTCGGCATCCTCGCCTAAATCTCCTAACAAGACTGCCGCACCATATTGATTTCGCCCCTGCCAGGGACGCACCAATACAGCTTGTTCAGCATCGCCCAGGGTGATCTTTGCCACCTCGGCAGGTGGCAGGTAATCATAATCCGGTGTGGTACTGCGTTGGGCCGAGGCCATAGCCGGGAGGAGGGCCAGGCTCATCAGAGCGAGCAGGGAAAGGCTAAGCAGTGTGGAGCGTAGAGTCATCGGCATCTAAGTCATGGGCGTTTACTTTGGCTATGGCGTCAGTATAAGCCTAAGTGCTTGCCATTGGCGACAAAATGCAGAAGAAGCTGGCACCGACCAGGGTCGGTGCCAGTGGGGCAGATTAGGCGTGGCTGGACTTAGGCGTGGCTGACCAGCACCAGACGCACGGCGTCCAGTTGCAGCTGACAGGCATCTAAGTAGTTGCCCAGCTCGACCATCTGATTTCTCAGGTGCTCCAGCTCCTCGTCACGAATGTTGGGATTGACCGCCTTGAGGGCCTCCAGTCGTTCCAGCTCTGCGGTGAGCTGCTGGGTCATCTTGTTGCTGGCCTCTTCGGTCAGCTGCTTCATAGCTGCCTGGGCAAACTCTTCACCCTTGGCAAACAGCGGATGCAGCAGGGTCTGCGAGGCGTTCACCAGCTTGCTGGCGATATGACGGTTGACCGCGCTCAGCTGCTTGTCGAAGCTCTCGTAGCTGACATTCTGCGACAGGTTGTTGCCACTCTTGTCCAGCAACACGCGTACCGGGGTCGGTGGCATGTAGCGGTAGAGCTGGCTCGAGCGCGGCGCCGAGGCATCGGCCATATAGATCAGCTCCAAGAAGATGGTGCCCGCAGGAAGTGCCTTGTTCTTGAGCACGGCGACGCTGGTGGTGCCTGTCTCAGAAGAGGTGATCAGATCCAGCCCCGTCTGCACCAGCGGGTGCTCCTGGGTGATCAGGGCGATATCGTCGCGTGACAGCGCCATCTCGCGGTCGAAGGTGACGGTAATGCCATCTTCCGGCAGACCCGGGTAGGTCGGGAACATCATGTGCTCGCTCGGGTGCAACACTATGGCATTCTCGCCGCTGTCTTCCTGCTCGACGCCTATGATGTCCCACAGGCGGATCACAGAGCCTATCAGCTGGGTATCCTGGTCGCGGGCCGCTAGGCTCTCCACTAACTTCTGCGCCTTGTCGCCACCATGAGAGTTGATCTCCAGCAGCTTGTCGCGGCCCTGTTCCATCGCCTTCTTCAGCGCCTTGTAACGGCTCTGGGTGTGGTTAAGCAACTGGGTAAATTGGTCATCGTCACGGTAGACCAGCTGGGTCAGCAGCTCCTCGGAAAACTCGTTAAACAGAATATGGCCGGTAGGGCAGGTCTGCTCGAAGGCATTCAGTCCCTTGTGGTACCAGTTCATCAGGTTTTCCTGGGCCGTATTGGCCAGGTAAGGCAGATGGATCTCGACATCGTTGGCCTGACCGATACGGTCCAGACGGCCGATGCGCTGCTCCAGCAGATCCGGATTCAGCGGCAGGTCGAACAGCACCAGGTGGCTGGCAAACTGGAAGTTACGACCTTCCGAGCCTATCTCACTACAGATCAGCGCCTGGGCGCCGCCGCTTTCCTGGGCGAAGTAGGCGCCGGCTTTGTCGCGCTCTATGATAGACATGCCTTCGTGGAAAACGGTGGCCTGAATCCCTTCACGGGTACGCAGGGCCTCTTCCAGGCTCAGGGCGGTCTCCGCCTGGCTGGCGATGATCAGCACCTTCTTACTGCGATGATTCTTGAGGAAATCGATCAGCCAGTCGACCCTAGGGTCGAACTTCCACCAACTGGCGCTATCGCTCTCGAAGGCCTGATACAGCTTCTCTGGGCTCAGGGCCTGTTTCACCTTGGCGGTCAGATCTGTCTGGCCACCCATCATGTCAGACACCCTGGCGGCGGTCTCATACTGAGCCGGCATGGTCTGCGGGTGGGCATGGAAGATACGGGTCGGGAAGCCCTTCACCGAGGCGCGGCTGTTGCGATAAAGCACACGGCCGGTGCCGTGTCTGTCTAACAGCTCCTGTAGCAGCTCGCTGCGGGCCTGGTCGCGTAGTTCATTATCGACGCTCTCATCTTCAATCAGTCGCAGCGCCGGGGTGATATCTTTCTCGTTGAGCAGCTCGGTCAGGCTGGCAACGGCCTCGTCGGGCAGACGCTTACCGCTGGCCAGGGCATCGGCGGCGCTCGCCACCTCTTTATAGCTCTCCTCCTCTTTGAGGAAGGCCTGATAGTCGTAGAAACGGTCCGGGTCCAGCAGACGCAGACGGGCGAAGTGGCTCTGGTGGCCCAGCTGATCCGGTGTGGCGGTCAGTAGCAGCACGCCGGGCACCACTTCACTCAGGGCCTCGACCACGCGGTAGGCGCGGCTCGGCGCCTCTTCGGTCCACTCCAGGTGGTGGGCCTCATCGACCACCATGAGATCCCAGTCGGCATCCAGCGCCTGGTCTAGGCGTTTCTTCTTACGCAGCAGCTCGAGTGAACAGATTACCAGCTGCTCTGTGTAGAAGGGGTTGTCGTGGTCGGCGTAGGCCTCGACGCATCTGTCTTCGTCGAACACCGAGAAGCGCAGGTTGAAGCGGCGCAGCATCTCCACCAACCACTGATGACGTAGGGTGTCTGGCACTATGATCAGGATACGTTCGGCGCGGCCGGTCAGCAGCTGCTGATGGATGATCAGGCCTGCTTCGATGGTCTTACCCAGGCCCACCTCGTCCGCCAACAAGACGCGCGGCGCGAAGCGTTGGCCCACTTCATGGGCGATCCACTGCTGATGGGGGATCAGGCCGACGCGGGGACCCTGTAGGCCCAGCAGATCTGAGGTGGCCAGCTTATGACGCAGCAGCTGGCTCTGATAGCGCACGCCAAATCTGTCCAGACGATCGATCTGGCCGGCAAACAGCCTGTCTTGGGGCTTGTTGAAACGAATATTGTGGTTAAGCAGCGTCTCTCTGAGGCTGACCTCTTCGCCGGTCTCGGTGTGGATACCGTGGTAGATCACCAGCTGGTTCTTCTCTTCGATCTCGCTGACCTTAAGACTCCATCCTTCGTGACTCTCAATGATATCGCCGGGGTTATAGATCACTCGGGTTAGCGGGGCATCGTCGCGGGCAAACATGCGGTTTTCGTCAGTGGCGGGGAACATCAGGGTGACCATACGGCCTTCGAGTCCAATGACAGTACCTAAACCGAGTTCCGATTCGGTATCACTAATCCAACGTTGACCTAAGGAAAAGGGCATTTACAAATTCTCATCTACAGGGTGAATCACGAAAGGGCGCGTATGTTATCCAATCGAGACTATGATGTCGAACATATCTGACCCGTAATTGTCTCGTTAAAAATACTAATTAGATTACAAATTATCCAATCGGATCCGCCGCCGCCCGCCTTGTCATCTTAATGTCATTTTAGGCCACCAGTCTCGAATTGGGTCGGGCGATTTTCTGGACAAGTTTCCGTTGAAGCCGTGAGATTTTGGTGTCAGTATGGATTTAATCCCTAAGTGCTTTGTTGCGCGTCACTATACTGACAGAGAAGGAGGCTAATTACCCGCTCAGCTCGCTTGACTACAAATATAACACCCTACGCACAAGTGGAGGCGCCATGGAACAAGACGACAAGAAGTTGTTTGTACTGGATACCAATGTGTTACTGCATGAACCCTTAGCCATCTATTCGTTTAAGGAGCATGATGTCGTAGTCCCCATGACTGTCCTTGAAGAGTTGGATCAGATCAAAGACAGGAAACGAGATGTTAGCCGAGATGCCCGAGTCGCCATTCGCGCATTGGAAGACATACTCGGCGGGCAGACCACCCCAGAAGAGATTGTCAGCGGGGTGCCCTTGCCCAAACGTGAAGGACACGGTGACGCAGTAGGTTCCCTCTCTATCTTCCCCGACCATCAACTCGAATTTACCCAGGCATCCCTGCCCGGCGACAACAACGACAACCGCATCATCAACACAGCACTGCATCTGCAGAATCAGTTTGCCCCACGCCATGTGGTGCTGGTGACCAAAGATATCAACATGCGCCTCAAGGCCAAGGGCGCCGGTATCAATCTGGTCGAAGATTATCGCACCGACCAGCTGATCGACGACATTCGCTTCCTTACCAAAGGCTTCCATCAGTTTGAGGGCGATTTCTGGGCGCGCAAGGAACATGTCAATACCGAGACCCAGGGGCGCCATACGGTGCACCGGGTGCCAGTTAAGGAGGTGGGTGAAGAGAACTTCTATACCAACCAATACCTTATCGACGAAGACTCCAACTTCTGCGGCCGGGTACTGAGCAACAACGACGAAGAGCTGGAGATATTGGATCTCGGCCGTGACCGTCTGCTCAACCTGGATGCCTGGGGCATCAAACCCAAGAACGTCTATCAGGGGATGGCGATGCAGGCGCTGCTGGATCCCGATATCGATCTGGTGATCCTCACCGGTCCCGCAGGCTGTGGTAAGACGCTACTGGCCATGGCGGCGGCCCTGGAGATGGTGGTGGAGCGTGGCCTCTACGACAAGGTGATAGTGACCCGTAACACGCCGGAGATCGCCGAGTCTATCGGCTTCCTGCCCGGCACAGAGGAGGAGAAGATGGCGCCCTGGCTGGCGGCCATTACCGATACCCTGGAGGTGCTGCACAAGCACGACGTTAACCCCAGTGGCAGCATGAACTACATCATGGACAAGGCCAACATTCAGTTTAAGTCGATCAACTTCATGCGTGGACGTTCGATTCAGAACTCTGTGGTGCTGCTGGATGAGTGTCAAAACCTGACCGCCTCGCAGATCAAGACGATGATCACCCGTATGGGCGAGGGGACTAAGCTGATCTGTAGTGGTAACCTGGCGCAGATCGATTCTAACTATCTGACGGCGGTGACCTCGGGACTCACCTATATCGTCGAGCGCTTTAAAAACTTCGACGGCAGTGCCAACGTCTACCTCAACGGCGTGGTGCGCTCTCGCCTGGCAGAGTTTGCCGAGGAAAACCTCTAACCGCTTAGGCGGCCACCGATGGCAAAAGGCTCCCTGGCGGAGTCTTTTGTCTAAAGTAAGGGCGATCTCGTGGGTCTGCGCCAATGCGCCGGCCCTGTGCCAGCCTGACGACTGAGATCATTCTGGCAAAAGCGACTCCCCTTTGTATTCCATTGGGCTGGCTTCCTGATACTATATGCAGAATATGATGCGCCGCCCCGGGTTAGCCCAAGGGCAGATGCTTGTTTTCAAAGGTAATCAATGAAGTCGACAGAGCCGGACTTACAGCTTAAGTCTCCGATTCAAAAAAACTACAATCGCGCGGTTTTCTATACCTATATCGGCGTGATCATCATGGCGTTGCTGACGGCCTGGATCTTCTTCGAGCGCCAAAAGACCCAGATGATGGATCAGCGCGAAGAGCTGGTCGAGCGTCACGTGTTGCAGATCGACCTCCTGTTGGAATCCAGTATCCGCGCGGTGAAGAGCCTGCGCAACGTGGCGGTGGATCACCTGCGTCTGGGTGAGCTGGTGCGTACCGACCGTCTGCCCCAGTATGAGAAGTTCAACGAGAGCGGCCAGTTCTTCACCCTTGAGCCCAGCTATGCCCAGAGCGGCAAGCCCTTCACCAACATGGGGCGGATCACGGGCGCGGGCTCGCTCAATGGCCGCAGCGACAAGTTTTATCAGGAGCTGGAGATGCTGTTCGAGCTCTCCCTCTCCTTCCCGGTCGCCAGACAGGCGGCGCCCAAGGCCTCCTCTATCTACTACATCTCCAAACATCGGATGATGTCTTACTACCCCTGGCCCTCGGATGAGCAGCGTTTTCGTGACGAGCTGCTGAAGAAGCAGCAGTTCCAGCTGGTCACCCCGGCGATGAACCCACAGCGCAGCGTGGCCTGGAGCCCCGCTTATGTGGAGCCCAACGGCAAGGGGCTGTTGACCACGGTCGGCGTGCCCATCTATCTCGAAGATGAGTTTATCGGCTCCATCAACCTGGACATGACCCTCTCCTCACTGGATAAGCAGATCCGCCTCTATTTCAAGATGCCGGGCACGGTTATCCTGCTGGATCAGCAGAACAACATTCTCTCCCACAGCGATATCGACGCCGCCGACATCAACCGCGTCTTCCATATCAGCCAGAAGATCCCCTCGGCGCTGCACTCAGTGCCCGAGTCTGAGCTGTTCGATGCCCACGAGGGGATCATGCGCAACGGCTACTATATCCACTCGGTGGCGCTGCAGAACGCCCCCTGGCGCCTGCTCTACCTGCAGGATGAGAACGAGCTGTTTAAGGACTCCTGGGAGAAGCTGGAGCTGACCTTCCTGCTGGTGGTGATCGCCCTGTCTGTGCTGGTGACCATAGTGCACTGGCAGACCCGCCGCTCCTTCGTTAACCCGGCGTCGCGCCTGCTGTCGCACCTGGAGGGCTGCTCTCAGGAGCCACGCAAGCCACCGGCCAAGATCACCCAGGGCTGGGAGCCCTGGTTCCAGCTGGTGAGTCGCATCTTCGAAGAGAACCAGCAATATACCCGTCACCTGGCGGAGCAGAACCGTCGCCTGGATAACCTGGTGGCGCGGCGTACCGAGCGTCTCAAGGAGACCACTGAGCGGCGTGAGCGGGAATACGCCCTGTTGCGATCCCTGCTGGATTCCATCCCCGAGGCGATCATCTTCAAGGATAAAGAGGGTAAATACCTGGGCTGTAACAAGTCAGCCGAGCGCATGCTGGGATATACCGAGAGCGAGATGATAGGCCAGGACTCCCAGACCATGACCAGTAACGAGCAGTCGATGCGGATCCGCGCCGAGGATGAGAGGGTGTTGTCCGAGCGTACGCCGCTGCGCTATCAGGAGAAGGTGGAGCTGGCGGGCAAGCCGGTGCTGCTCGATACCCTCAAGCTGCCTTTCTATAACCGCCGTGGCGAGCTGCTGGGTCTGATTGCCGTGTGGCGTGACGTGACCAGAGAGTATGAATCTGCCGAGCAGCTCAGGCTGTCGGAGGAGCGTTATCACCTGGCGATGGACGCGGTAGAAGATGGCCTGTGGGACTGGTATCTGGATTCGGAGCAGATCATCTGTAACCCGGCCTACTACTCTATGCTCGGCTATAAGAGCAACGAATTCCCGGCCCTGGTCTCTACCATAGACGAGTTGGTGCATCCGGACGATCGCATCCGGGTACAGGAGTACCGCGAGCAATACCTGGCGGATCCTATCGGCGCCTACGACGTGGAATTCCGTATGCGCGGCAAGAGTGGCATGTACCACTGGGTGCTCAGCCGTGGCCGTGTGGTGGAGTTCACCTCGGATAACCAGCCTAAGCGTATGGTGGGTACCCACAAGGATATTACCCGCCATAAGAGCAACGAGGTGGCGCTGCTGGAAGCCAAGCAGGACGCCGAATCGGCCAACCTCTATAAGAGTGAGTTCCTGGCCAACATGAGTCACGAGATCCGCACGCCGATGAACGCCATTATCGGTATGTTGCAGCTGGCCAGTCGCACTCAGTTGACGCCGCAGCAGGCGGATTACCTGGACAAGGCGGGCTTTTCGGCCCAGTCACTGCTGCGCATCATCAACGATATCCTCGACTTCTCTAAGATCGAGGCCGGTAAGCTGGAGCTGGAACGGGTCGCCTTCCCGCTGGATAAGGTGCTGGACCACGCCCTGGATCTCAACGCCCTCAAGGCGCAGGAGAAGGGGGTCGAGCTGCTGCTGTATGCACCTGTCACCGCCGGGCTTATCCTCGAAGGGGATCCTCTGCGTTTGGGTCAGGTGTTGATCAACATGCTCAGCAACGCGGTGAAATTTACCCAGAGCGGCGAGATCGAGCTGGGTTGTGAAGATGTGGGCGAGCGGGATCACCGTATCACCCTCAAGTTCTGGGTGCGCGACACCGGCATAGGGATCAGCAAGGAGCAGCAGGAGAGCCTGTTCGACGCCTTCGCCCAGGCCGACGGCTCGACCACCCGCAAGTATGGCGGCACGGGTCTTGGCCTCTCCATCAGTAAACATCTGGTTTCCATGATGGGCGGCACCATGCAGGTGCAGAGTGAGCTGGGGGTCGGCAGTACCTTCAGCTTCACCATCAGCTTCGAGATCGCCGAAGAGGCCGAGGTGAAACCGCTTATCGTGCCCGAGGTGATCGGTAACCTGAAGACGCTGGTGGTGGACGACAACCCGACGGCGCTGCAGATCTATTCTACCGCCATGCGCGATTTCCACTTCGATGTGGACACAGCATCCAACGGCGCCGAGGCGCTATACAAGCTGGAACACAGGCCGGTGGATCTCCTGCTGCTGGACTGGATGATGCCAGAGATGGATGGGGTCGAAGTGATCAAGGCGCTGGATGCCATGGTGGCCGACGGCCGCCTGGAGAAACGCCCGGTGATCATCATGATGACAGCCTATGCCTCGGAGCCGCTTAAGGAAGATCTGGACGATCTCGACATCTACGCCATGTTGCAGAAGCCGTTCAAGGCCTCGGCCCTGTTCGACGAGATCATCGCCGCCTTCATCGACAAGCCTAAGATCAATCCGGCGGCAGCGCTGCCGGTGGAAGGCAACGCCACGGGCACAGGGCAGATCCTGCTGGTGGAAGACAACTTTATCAACCAGCAGGTGGCGACCGAGCTGCTCAAGAGCGCGGGTTACGAGGTGGACGTGGCCGAGAATGGTCAGGTGGCCCTGGATATGGTGGACGCCAAGCAGTACGACGCCGTGCTGATGGATATTCAGATGCCAGTGATGGACGGTCTGACGGCCACCAAGGAGCTGCGTAAGCGCTACACCAAGGAGGAACTGCCGGTGATCGCCATGACGGCCCACGCCATGTCAGGGGATCGCGAGAAGAGTCTGGCGGCGGGCATGAACGCACACATCACTAAGCCTATCGTGCTCAACGAGCTGTTTGACACCCTGGCCCAGTGGATAGTGCGTCACTGAATTTGAAAGTGCGCTAGTTCTATACATATGTGAGAGAACAGAAGGGGCCCAGGCCCCTTTTTTGTGCCTGTCGCTACGCTGGCTAACAAGGTGGAGAGGCTTATGATACGGCGTGAATTATTTGCACTTGAGCCTGAATTGAGACCTGTTAAGCTAAGTGACTGATATTCACGAGACGCATAATATTTGAACAACTCAGTCTCCCATTATAAGTCTCAGCAAGGAGATAACATGAGACCCTCTACACTCGCGCTGGCCCTTGCCCTCATTCTGGTCCCGACTGGCCCCCTGCTCGCCGCCGAAAATAGCGCTAAGGTGATCAAGAGCAGCCAGGCCGCCAAAGGCTTTATCAACCTCTTCTATCAGCAAGGTTCGGGCGATCTCTACCTGGAGGCGACCCGCCTCAATCAGCCTTTCTTGTTGGTCACCAGCCTGCCCCATGGCGTGGGCTCTAACGATATCGGCCTGGATCGCGGCCAGCTGGGGATGACCCGCCTGGTGCAGTTTGAGCGCCACGGCCCCTATCTCATCCTGAAACAGCTCAACACCCGCTACCGGGCGACCACAGACAACGGCGCCGAGCAGCGGGCAGTCAAAGAGGCCTTCGCCGAATCTGTGCTCTGGCGCGGCAAGGTGCTTGAGGGCAAGCAGGCGCTGGTGTCGATCAAGGAGCTTGTGCTGCGTGATCTGCACGGCATAGCCGACACCCTGGAGCAGACCAAGCAGGGGCATTATCAGCTGGATAAGGAGACCTCGCTCATCCTGCCTCAGGGGGTGAAATCCTTCGAGCGTAACAGCGATGTAGATGTACTGCTCACCTTCAAGGGCGCCAAGGCCGGGCCTCAGGTGGCCGAGGTCACCCCAGACGGCAAACAGATGTCGCTGCGGATGCGCTACTCCTTCGTCGAGCTGCCGGACGACAACTATCAGCCCAGGGCCTATCACCCCAACAGCGGCTACCTGTCCGATGAGTATCTGGATTACGGCGCGCCGATCGATAAAGACATAGTGCAGCGTCATCTGCTGCGTCACCGCCTGCAGAAGGTCGTCCCGGGCGATGCGCCCAGCGAGGTGGTGAAACCTATCATCTACTACCTGGATCCCGGTGTGCCCGAGCCCATTCGTAGTGCCCTGTTAGAGGGCGCTCGCTGGTGGGAGAGCGCCTTCAACGAGGCCGGCTTCATCAACGGCTTCAAGGTGGAACTGTTGCCGGAAGATGCCGACCCTCAGGATATTCGTTACAACGTGATCCAGTGGGTACACAGGGCGACCCGCGGCTGGTCTTACGGCAGTGCCATCGCCGATCCCCGCACAGGTGAGATCATCAAGGGCCATGTGACCCTGGGCAGTCAGCGGGTCAGGCAAGATCACCTCATCGCTCGCGGCCTCACCGCAGGTTGGCAAGACAGAGAGGCGGCCGCCCAGGCGGTGACGGAGCTCTCCCTGGCGCGTATTCGCCAGCTGTCGGCCCATGAGGTGGGCCACACCCTAGGCCTAGATCATAACTTCGCGGCGTCGAGTAACGATAACGCCTCTGTGATGGATTATCCGCACCCCAAGGCGACCCTAAAGGGCGACAAGATAGATATTTCTGCCCCTTATGATGAGGGCGTCGGTGCCTGGGACAAGTTTACCGTAGCCTATGGCTATGGTCAGTTTAGCCAGGAGGATCAACAGGCTAAGCTGACTGAGCTGATGCAGGCGGTGGAGCGTCAGGGGCTGAGATATATCGGCGAGGCAGATTCGCGCCGTGCCGGTGCCAGCCATGCCTACGCCAGTCTTTGGGACAATGGCCAGGATCCTGTGGCCGAGCTGAGCCGCCTGGCCAAGGTACGCGAGGCGGCCATCGACGGCTTTAGCGATTCCGCCTTGCTGCAAGGCCAGCCCTATGGCGAGCTGCGCGATGCCTTCGTGCCCATCTATCTGCTGACTCGCTATCAGATAGAAGCTGCGGCCAAGTTTATCGGCGGCACCGACTATACCTATTCCACCCAGGAGGGCGGGCGCAGCTGGCATTATATGGCGCCTGAGCTGCAAAAGAATGCGCTGGACGCACTGCTGCAGGGCCTGAGCGTGGATGCCCTGGCGCTGCCGACTAAGGTGACCGATGCCCTGGTGCCTAAGTCGGGTAACTATGGCGCCACCCGCGAGAGCTTCGACAGCGCCACCGGTGTGGTGATCGACCCTATCGGCATGGCCGAGGTGCTGAGTCGTCACACCTGCGGGCAGCTGCTGCAGCCGATGCGACTCAATCGCGTAAATCAGGGCTACTTTGCCGACAAGGAGCAGCTCTCCGTCGTCACTCTGGTAAACAAGCTGCTGGCCAAGACAGTGTTTGCCGACGCCCCTAACGGTCAGGCTCAGGGGGTATGGATGCGGGTCAATGCCGTGGTGCTCGACGCCCTGCTGGCCAGCTACCACGACGCGGCGAGTTCGCCCGAGGTGAAGGCGCAGCTGGCGGGCCGTCTGGCCTTCGCCCAGAAGCAGCTCAGCCGACTGGTGAAGCGCAGCAGCGATTATGAGGCGGCCCACTATCAGTGGCTGCTCGATGGCGTAGAGAAGGGGCTGAAAGATAGCAAGCACAAGCTGATCCACAAGCCGCTGGCTATGCCACCGGGCTCGCCGATTTAAGCTCGTCAGAAGCGCTTATGAGCAAAAATGATATTTAGCTAAAAGCCCCGCATCGCGGGGCTTTTTTATGGTCTAAATTTGCCCGAGCCGGCGGGCTAGAGGCGCTGCACCGAATCGAGGAAGTTGCGGGCGGTCTGCTCTTCACGGCTGGACTGATAGCTGGCCATCAACAACAGCAGGTGGTCGTCGATGATATAGATGTGTTGCAGCATGCGGGTATCGTCCTTGGGCAGACGCATCTCTACCTCGTAGCCACGCATGCCATTGGTGTTGATATAGCCCTTGCTGAGGATCAACTCCTCGAGAATGGCGGCGACTTCAGGCCCCGCCATGGCGGTGTATTTATCCATCTCATACGGAAGAAACTCCAGATCTTCTGGCTCGAAGCGTTCCATCGACGACTTGAAGGTCATCACGAACATGGTGAGCTTGTCATCGGCTTTTTTCTGGGTATTGAGGGACTCGAACTCCACCTGGGTGTTTTGCTTGTGCAGCACCTTAGGATCCGGCAACAGCTTGAGGCTCACGGGCACAGAGGTGAGGCGATAGGTTTCCAGGGGGTAGGGGGCAAACCAGTGTTGGTAGCCAAAGTAGAGCGCAGCCACCAGGGCCGCCAGTTTGATCAGGTGCGACATGTTTGTTTCCTTGTCTGCTTAGCCTGGGGCTAAGGGTTATCCGTAACGCGTCATTGGGTCGTGCTAGCCATATCTGCCCGACTTGCCTTATTTGCTGTGCATTGCGCACTTGCCATGCAAATAGACTTGGGGGCCGCTGCAACCAAGTGAGTTTACCCAGCAAATCACCCAAATAGCAAATTTGCTGCTGGGTGGCTTGCCATGCAAAAAGTGTAACAATTTGCAAGCCTTACTGTGATCTTGTTCAAAAAATGTGTGGTTTAGGTTAGTATCTTTGTTAGCTAATTGTGGTCAATAAGATTGGAGTACATGATGAAGTTGTTAGCCAGCACGACCTTAGCTTTAGCCTCTCTACTACTTACTACCCAGGCGTTTGCCGAGAGACCAGATTTCTCGAAGACCGCTGCGGCAAGAGCCGATTATCTCTTTGCCAACAACCCAAGTGCGCAGCTGGATCCGGTGTCGCGCTCGAGCAGTCGTCATGATTTTTCCAAGACGACCGCCGCCAACAGTGAGTATCGCTTCGCCGACAATCCTCCCGCCGATGAGACTGAGCTTGAGCCGAGAACGACTCAGCACGATTTCTCGCGCACGGAAGCGGCCAGGAAACAGAGCTAAAGCATTTTTGATCTTGTGAAGGAGCCGCTTAGGCTCCTTTTTTTATGGCTGTTTTCGTGGCGTTAGCCAGCCCTTTGAGCCATTGCCTGAGCTCGCCGTTTGAGCTAGCACTTTGAGCTGGCAGGCTGAGTCAGTGATTCGCCTCGGCGTGCGTTTCGCCCTGCAGCGCCTCTTGGCGCATCAACTTTCGACCCTGGCGATAGGCGTCTATGATGCCGATGAGCCAGCCGAGGATGAAGGCCCAGGTGGCGGCCTCGACCCAGAAGGCCTCGCCACCCTGTGGGGCCTGGCTGATGGCGGCGTAGATGGCGCCATAGTCCAGTGGCAGCTCCCCCGATAGAATCTGGTCCGATACCGTCACGGCGCGGTTGACCGCCTGATATAGCAGGTAGGCGAGGCCGCTCAGGCTGATGCAGGAGATCAGTGTCCCGGCGTTATAGCGCTTGAGGTAGAAGTGGCCCGAACCCGGGCAGACGAAGGCCGAAAGCAGGGTGGCTATGATGGCTTTATTCATAATGTTCGCTTCTGAGTTGTTTGGTTTCAGCTTCTACTACATTAGCGGCTGAGCTATTCCAGGTCGATGCGCCTGATGGCGGCCCTGAGGTGTTCGGCCTTGGCCCGCATTGTCTCTGGTGCCCTGTCGCCATGGGCGGCGAGCTGACTCTCAATGCCGCTCAGCTCCTGCACCAGCCAGCCACGGATCATCACATAGTAGCGTGAATCCGTGCCGTAGCGGGCGATCATTTCTAAGTGCTCGGGTGATGGGCTGGCGATCGCCTGCTGCAGCGCCTGCACCATGGCCCCCAACTCTTGCTGCTCTGCCTGGAGACTAGATTGTGCCTGAGCCTGAGTCAGGGACTGAGCCTGAGCCTGATCTTGGGCCTGGCCGTGATGATTGGCGCAGCCGGTCAGCAGTCCGGTGATGAGCAGGCTGGCTGCAATTAGGGTGAGCAAAAACAGACGAGCCATGGGCGTGTCCAACTAAGTGGCCTATAAGTGAGTCCGATAATAACAGCTCTTTTGGGCCTGATTATACCAATCGTAGTAAATAGCTGTTCATTCTAGCTTGTTAAAATACGCGATAACGGCGTTAGTATTTTTGATTGTAGTATAACTACTTATCTAAAAATCCTGCCTTGTTCTCACGCGTTTTCCCTGCGCTATTTCTGATCATCTACTTACTTTGATTGGTATTAGCTTTCTGGTTTAATTTTTATGCAAGCTACACCCGCGCTGTTTATTTGCAAATCAAAAAAACCACCGCCTCGGGGCGGTGGTCAGCAGGTGGAATCTTAGTTCTGTTTCGCGCCTTCATCTATCCAACGCTTGATGAGGGCGATCTGCTCGCTGCTGAGGGGCTTTCCTTCGCCTTGCGCAAATTTATCACTGTGGTGGGGCGGCATCTGGATCTTGCTGTCGACCTTATGATCGATCGCCAGATACAGGGTGCTGGAGGCGGAGCTGCCGGGGACTACGACGGGGCCAAGCTGGGTACCGCGCATCACGCCCTGATAGCTATCCAGTGCCAGATGGGTTTTTGCCATGCCTTCGCCTGCACCCGAATGACAGCTGATGCAGGAGGCGTTGAGTATGGGCTGTACTTCGGATGAGAAGCTCACCGGCCGCTCACAGCCCAGTAGCGCCGTGGTGGCCAATGCTGCCACCAGTAACAGGCGCCTGTCGATGGAGTGATGAGCATACATAGTATCCTCCCAATAACCTTGTTTTAAGTACGGTTTAAGTATAGTCCTGAGAGGGAGAATCCTCCTGCGCGATGAGTGAGACAAGGCGCCTGTGGTGAGCGGGTGTAAATCCAGCTTGCCGCTAATCCGAGATGAACCAAAGAAAAAGCCCGACTCTCTCGAGCCGGGCACGCCGGGAAGCGAAATGGAAAGGGGTTATTGCGCCTTAGGCACCTTGATGCCGAAGATCAGGGTGTAGGCCACCGGCAGCACCACCAGGGTGAGCACAGAGGCGAAGCCCAGGCCGAAGATGATGGTGATCGCCATGGAACCGAAGAAGGCATCCGGCAGCAGGGGGATCATCCCCAGCATGGTGGTGATCGCCGCCATCAACACCGGACGTACGCGACTCACCGAGGAGTCGAATACCGCGCGGTAGGCTTCCTTACCCTGGCTCTGTTCCAGGTTGATCTGATCCACCAGGACGATACCGTTCTTGATGATCATCCCGGTCAGACTCAGCAGACCCAGCAGCGCCATGAAGCTGAAAGGGGCGTTGAACAGCAGCAGGCCAGAGACCACGCCGATCAGCGCCAGCGGCACGGTAAACCAGATCACCAGGGGCTGTCTGACTGAGTTAAACAGCAGCACTGTGATCAGGAACATCGCCAGGTAGCCAAGTGGGATCGAGCTAAATACCGACTGCTGCGCCTCGCTGGAGGTCTCATATTCGCCGCCCCATTCCAGCTCATAGCCGGCAGGCAGGCTGATGGCCTCGACCTTGTCACGTAACTTTCTAAACACAGAATCTGCAGTCTCGTTGCTGCCGTTCACCGGGTCGGCGAGCACAGAGATCACCCGCTTACGGTCGCGGCGCATGATCAGCGGATCTTCCCACTCAGTGGTGAAGTCGCTGACCACCTGAGAGATGGGCACGAACACATTGTTTTCTGTGCTCCACACCTGCAGCGCCGAGATGCTGTCGGCATTGAGACGTTCATCGGCCGGCGCCCGGGCGATAATCGGCAGCAGATGGCTGTTCTCACGATATAGGCCGACATGCTTGCCACTGAAGTTGGTCAGCAGGGCATTATCCAGGTCTTGCTTGCTGATGCCGGTTTCCCTGGCCTGAGCCAGTGCCAGCTGTGGACGCACCAGGGTCACCTGGTTACGCCAGTTGTGGCGCACGCTGGTGGCGCTAGGCTCGGCGAGGAAGATCTCGCTCGCCTGCTGGGCCAGCTGTCTCAGCACATTTGGGTCTTCGCCGTAGAAGCGTGCCTCGATCTTGGCCGCCGGGCTGGGGCCATTCTCCATATACTTGAAGCGATATTCAGCCTCTGGATAATGCTGTACCAGGTCCTGCTCCAGCTTACGCATATAGGCGTTGAGGGTCTCCAGGTTGCTCATCTCGATCAGCAGCTGACCATAGGCGGCGTAGCCCTTCTCCGGCACATAGGGCAGCACGAAGCGCTGGGCGCCCTGACCGACCACACTGGTGATGTTCACCAGGCCGAGATCCTGTTTCTCCTGCTCCGCCATCAGATCCTGCTCGATACGACCCAGCAGCGCCTCGGTGGCCTTGATGTCGCTGCCTTCCGGCATCCACACATCCACGAAGAAGATAGGGGTGTTAGAGGCCGGGAAGAAGACGTTCTTTACCTGACCGAAGCCCATCACCGAGCCCACCAGGGCCAGCAGCACGACCAGCAGGGTCAGGCCGCGAAAACGCATCGCCAGGCCTAGGCTGCCGCGATAGAGCTGGAACAACCAACCCTTGTAGGGGTCGCTATCCGCCTCATCGGGGATCTCGCCATCCTTAAACAGCAGATCGCAGAAGAAGGGGGTCAGCGTCATGGCGGTGATCCAGCTGATAAACAGGGAGATCAGCAGCACCAGGAACAGAGAGATACAAAACTCACCCGTGGCGTTGTCCGACAGACCGATAGGCGCGAAGGCGATGATGGCAATAACCGTCGCCCCCAGCAGTGGCCACTGGGTCTGGGTGATCACCTGCTTGGCGGTCTCCAGACGCGACTGGCCGCGCTTGAGGCCTATGATGATCCCTTCGGTCACCACGATAGCGTTATCCACCAACATCCCCAGGGCGATGATCAATGCCCCCAGCGAGATGATCTGCAGCTCGATATTGAGCACCTTCATCATGATGAAGGTACCGAGAATGGTGAGTAGCAGTACCAGCCCCATCAGCAGGCCAGATCTCAGCCCCATGAAGATCAGCAGCACGCCGATGACGATGGCGATCGATTCCGCCAAGTTCACCAAAAAGCCGTTGATGGTCTGATCCACCATCTTGCTCTGGTCATAGACTGTGGTGAGCGTCATGCCCACCGGCAGCTCGTCGCTGAGCGCCATCATCTTCTGGTTGACGGCTTCGCCCACCTTGACCACGTTGACGCCGCTGGAGAAGGCGATGCCCACAGACAGCGCCATGTCGCCGCCGCTGTGATACAGGTTGCTCGGGGTCTCGTCCATCGCCTTGTAGATGTTGGCGATATCCCCCAGGTAGATCAGCTTGGCGCTACCGGGCGCACTTACCACCAGGCGTGAAAGCGCCTCGACGCTGTCGAACTCGCCCGTGGGGTGGATGCGGATGCGGTTGTCGCCCACGCGAATGCTCCCCGCGTTAGAGACCACGTTCTGGCTGTTGATCAGGCCATAGATATAGTCCTGATT
This sequence comes from Shewanella sp. KCT, assembly GCF_007636505.1. Classification (NCBI taxonomy): domain Bacteria; kingdom Pseudomonadati; phylum Pseudomonadota; class Gammaproteobacteria; order Alteromonadales; family Shewanellaceae; genus Shewanella; species Shewanella sp. KCT. Next base: position 335,203 of record NZ_LVDJ01000002.1, on the reverse strand, counting down.
AAGGCCTAAGGCGTTGATCTTCTGAGTGGAGATCTCCACCACCACCTGTTGGTCGACGATACCCGCGATGTTGACGCGCTTGATCCCATCGACCAGCACCAGCTCGCGGCGCAGAAAGTCGGCGTAGTTCTCCAGCTCGCGTTCGCTGTAGCCATCGCCGCTGAGGTTGAGCAAAATGCCATAGACGTCGCCGAAGTCGTCGATCACCTTAGGCGTCATGGCGCCGCTGGGCAGCTCTCCCAGGGTATCGCTCACCTTACGGCGCACTTCGTCCCAGATCTGCGGCAGCTTCTCGGCGTCGTATTTGTCCTCCATCTCAATCTGGATCTGCGACAGGCCGGCGCTGTTGATTGAGGTGATATGTTTCACCCCATCTAGCTGTTGCAGCGCATCTTCCAGAGGCAGGGTGACCTCTTCCTCCACCTGCTCCGGTGAGGCACCAGGGTAGGCAGTGACGACCAGCGCCTCTTTAATGGTAAATTCGGGAAATTCCAGCTGCCCCAGGCTCATGAACGACAGGCTGCCACCTATGAGGAGCAGCAGGGCAAACATCCAACTGACCACCTTGTGGGTGATCGAATACTCGGCAAAATTCATTTGTTAAACACCTCGTTGCCAGCGCAGAGGCTTGACCTGCTGATTCTCGTGCAGCTGGGCCACACCGGCAACCACCACGCGGTCACCTACCGCCAGGCCCTGGGTGATCTCTATCCCCTGACTGGTCACCTTACCCAGGCTCACCTTGCGGGCGCTTACCTGGCCCGTGCCCAGATCATAGGTCCAGACTATCTGCTCACCGTCTTGATCCCGCTTGAGCACGGCGCTCGGCGGCACTATGGCGCTCTTCTTGTCGGCATCGGGACCGGCAATATCCAAGATCAGCTGGGCACTCATGCCCGGCAGCACGCTAAATTCGGTTGGGGTCGGCAGAGTAAACACCACCTCATAGCTCTGGGTGCCCGGAGTCACCTGAGTGGCAAACTCTTTCAGGCGCGCGGCATATTTCTGCTCCGGGTGATTGCTAAAGGTCACCATGGGCAGCGAAGGCGAATGTGGGTTAAAGGAGGTCACACGGCTGGCCAGCGACTCGGGCACCTGGATCACCACGTCGATGAAGCGATCTTTCTGCAGCACCAGAACCGGTTGATTGGCCTGTACTATCTGGAAATTCTCGATCTTGGTCTTGGCGACCGTGCCGCTGAAGGGCGCCTTGATCACCGTATAACTCAGCTGATCCTGGGCGCTGGCCAGGTTGGCGGCGCTGGATTTCAGCTGGGCCTTGGCCAGGTCATATTCCGCCTGAGAGATCAGTGCCTGACGCAGCAGCTCGCCCTTACGATTAAAGTCGGCCTGGGCCAGTTCATGATCCGCCTCGCGGTTGAGCAGCTGGTTGCGTGCGTCTCTGTCGTCGAGGCGCGCCAGTACCTCGCCCTTGGTGACACGCTGGCCATCCACCAGAGAGAACTCGACCAGCTGACCGGATAATCTGAATGACAGTTCCGCCTGCTTGGTGGCGGCGACCTTGGCGGGGAAGCTTCTCAGGGTGCCGCTGCCCAACTCGGTGATCTCCAGCAGCTTAACGGGACGAACACTCTCGGGAGCGATCTCGGCAGATTCTGTGCTGCAACCGGCAAGTACTAGAGTTAATACGAGTAGTGAAAGTGACGTTGTAAGGGGTTTCATGTCGTAAACTCCATCATTTGTGACAAGGTGTATCTCATGGCGGCTAAGATAGCAGCGCGATACATCTATTAAAATGGAATTATATGGAATCATGAGTTCCAAAAATTGAAACTGTATTAACTTGATTTACCCCAGTGACTGTGTGCAAAGTAATAACAGAATCAGGTCTGCCGCCTGTTATTGAAGTGAGACTGTGATGAAAACCGAAGATATTGCCCTGTTCCACCGCATCGTCGAGACAGGCAGCCTGGTCGAGGCTGCCGATATTCTCAATGTGCCTAAATCGACCCTGAGTCGACGCCTGCAGACGCTGGAAGATGAGCTCAATGTTAAGCTGTTTCATCGCCAGAGTCGCGCGATGACCCTCACCGCCTCGGGCAGTCATTTCTACAATAAAACCACGCCCTTGCTGGCGAGTCTGGAGCAAACCTTCTCTGAGCTATCGGGGCAGGAAGCGGCGGTCACCGGCCATTTACGTATCTTGATCTTTCCCATTCCGGAAATATTGCATATCACCCACGCGATATTTGAGTTCATGGATCTCAACCCTGAGCTGACGGTGGAACTCATCGTCAGTTCCGAGCCTAAAGATATGATCCGCAACAATATCGACTTGGCCTTTATGCTCGAAGATGCCTTTAACGAAAATGAGATGGTGGCGCGGCACGTCATCAGCGAGACAGTGCACTTCTTTGCCAGTCCGGAATATCTGGCGCGGGCGGGTACGCCTACTATGCCTGAAGAGTTGGACGGGCATAACTCCATTTTGTTTCGTTACCCCAACGGCAGGATCTTCAACGAGGTGCCCTTCGGAAAAGACAGAATTATCTCGGTAAAAGGCAACCTGTGTGTCAATAGCCTGGGCACCTGCTTAGAGGCCGCCTTGATGGGGCGTGGCATCGCCTTGATGCCACTGCCGATAGCGCAGGAATATGTGGATAATGGCAAGCTGGTGATGCTATTTGAAGATATCGATCCCTATGAGGGTAAGTGCTTCCTTGTCTATCCGTCGCGGCGTTTTATTAGCCTCGCCAGTCAACGCTTTATCGACCATGTGTTGAGGGCAATAGATGAGTGTCTTCAAAATGGTGCCTGCGATCGTGAAGCCAGGACCAAGGGGGCGATTAAGCCGTTAATTTAACGCTATTCGCCGCAGACGATTAAGCCGAAGGGCGCCAGCAGCTGACTCTGCTGCCAGGCGTCTATCATCACCCCTTCCAGCGCCACCTCGCGGGGATCCAGCCCCTCAAGATCCACCCGCGTCAGGTTGGCGCCCCTGAGATCGAACTCGCCCCACAGCTCTGGGCTAAACTCGCCGCCGCTGAGGTTACTGCCCTTAAGCGATGCGCCGGTCAGGTTGGCGCCGCGCCAGCGGTTGTCGGTCAGTTCACATTCTTCCAGTATCACCTGAGACAGGTTGCCGTAGGCGAGGTTACAGCCGGAGAACAGGGCGCTGCAGAAGTAGTGGTTAATGCCGATTTGATTGGCGAAGCTGGCGCGGTAGAAGTCGGCGCCCTGCAGGTTAGATTCTCGAAACTCGGCGCCGAAGCAGCGGGCACCGGTGAAGCGCGCCAGATTAAGGCGACAGTCACTGAACTTGGCGTTGATAAGCGTGGCGTAGCTAAAATCACACCCCAATAGATCGCCGGGCTCGACAAACTGGCACAGCTCGAAATGGCAGTCGGTCAAATCCGCGCGGTTAAAGCTGCAACGCACGAAGCGGCAGCGACGAAACTTCAGCCCCTGCAGATCCTCACCGCTAAAGTCATGCTCAAAGTAATCCTGTTCAAGCGTCTCGTGTTGCAAATCATCCATGGTGGCTAGGCCTCTATTAACGCTTGTAGATCTCGACATGCTTGGGCGTGGTGTCTGGCTCAGTGATGCGACTGGCCAGGATATAACAGGCGATACCCATCACGGCGTTGGTGACAGGTAGCGCCAGCAGCAGCCCCTTCACGCCGCCCAGATAGGAGCCCAGCGCCGCCAGCGGCAGCAGGAGCAGAAACAGGCGGCAGACATTAAGCACCAGGGAGCTCATCGGCCTGTGGTAGGCGTTGAGTGAGGTGGCGGTAAGGATCACCATCCCCAGCGGGCCATAGGCGGCGGGCAGGGCGATGATGTAAAAAGCGAGCCACTCAATCACCTGGGGATCTTTACTGAACAGCTGAGCGATAGGGGTTGCCATGAGTGCCAGCGGTAGATAGATGAGGGTTTGGAACACCAGCACGAAACGCAGCGACAGCATGAGGGCGTCGCGGGCGCGCTCCGTCTGTCCCGCCCCCAGGTTTTGGGCGATAAAGGGCACCAAACTGGAGGAGAGCGCCATCACGGCGATCAGCAAAACAGACTCCAAACGGGTACCAGCGCCGAAGGCTGCCACCGCGCTGTGGTCGATGCGGGCCAGCATGGCCATTATGATGGCGTTGGCTACAGGGTTGAGCAGGTTCATCAGCGCTGCAGGCTGCGCGATATGGGCCAGCTGACGCCAGTTGCAGTGAATACGCTCAAGGTTAAACTCGGCAAAATCCACCAGGTTGCGCTTGATGATAAGCAGGTAGCCAGACAGAGACAATGCCACCACCCAGGAGATCAGGGTGGCGATGGCCGCGCCCTGAATTTCCAAGCGGGGAAAGGGCCCCAGGCCGAAGATCAGCAGCGGGTCGAGCACCAGGTTGATCACCGCCGCCAGGGCCATGATCTTGGCCGGCGACTTGGTATCGCCGGTGGCGCGTAGCCCCTGGTTGCCCACCATCAAGAGCACCAGCAGCGGCGCCCCCAGATACCAGAGAAACATATAGTCGCGGATCAGCGGTAGGCTGTCGTCGTTGGCGCCCAGCAGGGTAAACAGCGGGCCGATAAACAGGCTGCCCAGCAGGGACAGGGCGGCGATCAGCCAGAAGGTGATCAGCAGGGCGTCGTGTAGAAATACCTTGGCTTTGGGGCTGTTGCCACTGCCGATGAGGCGGCCAAGGTTAGTCGATACCCCGGCCCCTATGCCGATGGCGATGCTGGAGACGATCAGGGTGACCGGAAAGGTAAAACTGATGGCCGCCAGGGCTTCTGTCCCCAACTGGCTGATAAAAAAGGTGTCTACAAGGCTGAACCCAAGAATGGTGAGAATACCAATCAGGTTCGGGAGGCTCATATTTAGCAGTACACGACCGATTGGCTGACTGAGCAGCCCGTGTCTGTCTCTCATGTATGTGGAATGCCTAGGTAACAGAAGGAGGGCAATTCTATCAGGAAAGGCTGATCTTTTATAAAACCCAGTTAAAAAAAATCAGATTTTTTTTGTAAAGCCCTTGGATCTCATCAACCCCATCCCCATATATCGAACATCCCGCGGCGAAAGCGATCTCGCCGCACTTTTAATTTGATAAACCGCCAACGTTTGTTGGGCAAAAAAATCATTAGGAGAGTCCGTAGATGAATATTCGTCCATTACATGACCGCGTCATTGTTAAGCGTTCTGAAGTTGAATCAAAATCAGCCGGTGGCATCGTACTAACAGGTAGTGCAGCCGAGCAGTCAACTCGCGGTGAAGTTCTTGCAGTAGGCAATGGCCGAATTCTTGAAAATGGCACTGTGCAGCCACTGGACGTAAAAGTGGGTGACATAGTGATCTTCAACGAAGGTTATGGCGTGAAGAAAGAGAAGATCGACGGCCAAGAGGTCTTGATCCTTTCTGAATCAGATTTAATGGCTGTAGTGGAATAACCCACTCAATATCCCGTTTAACCAAAATTTTATTAAAGGATACAGAACATGGCAGCTAAAGAAGTTTTATTTGGTAATGATGCTCGCGTAAAAATGCTTGCGGGCGTAAACGTACTGGCTAACGCAGTTAAAGTTACCCTGGGCCCTAAAGGCCGTAACGTAGTTCTCGACAAGAGCTTCGGCGCGCCGCTGATCACTAAAGATGGTGTATCGGTAGCTAAAGAGATCGAACTGGAAGACAAGTTCGAAAACATGGGCGCGCAGATGGTGAAAGAAGTTGCTTCTAAAGCCAACGACGCCGCCGGTGACGGTACCACTACTGCTACCGTACTGGCACAAGCCATCGTGACCGAAGGCCTGAAAGCCGTTGCCGCTGGCATGAACCCAATGGATCTTAAGCGTGGTATCGACAAGGCGGTTGTTGCTGCTGTTGCCGAGCTGAAAACCCTGTCTCAAGAGTGTAGCGACACTAAGGCGATCGCTCAGGTAGGTACCATCTCTGCTAACTCTGACGAGTCAATCGGCGAAATCATCGCAACTGCGATGGAAAAAGTTGGTAAAGAAGGCGTGATCACAGTTGAAGAAGGTCAGGCCCTAGAGAACGAGTTGGACGTGGTTGAAGGTATGCAGTTCGACCGTGGTTACCTGTCTCCATACTTCATCAACAAGCCAGAAACCGGCAGCGTTGAACTTGAAAACCCATACATCCTATTGGTTGACAAGAAGATCTCTAACATCCGTGAGCTACTGCCAATCCTTGAAGGTCTGGCGAAAACCGGTAAGCCACTGATGATCATCGCCGAAGACGTTGAAGGCGAAGCCTTAGCGACTCTGGTTGTGAACAACATGCGCGGCATCGTTAAAGTTGCTGCGGTTAAGGCACCTGGTTTCGGTGACCGTCGTAAGGCGATGCTACAAGATATCGCTATCCTGACTGGCGGTACTGTGATTGCCGAAGAGATCGGTCTAGAGCTTGAAAAAGCGACTCTGGAAGACCTAGGTACCGCTAAGCGCGTGGTGATCACCAAAGATGACACTACCATCATCGATGGTACCGGCGAGCAAGAGCAGATCTCTGCCCGTGTTGCCCAGATCAAGATCCAGGCAGAAGAATCTACTTCTGACTACGACAGAGAGAAGCTACAAGAGCGTATGGCTAAGCTGGCCGGCGGTGTTGCAGTGATCAAGGTTGGCGCAGCCACCGAAGTTGAAATGAAAGAGAAGAAGGCTCGCGTAGAAGATGCGCTACACGCGACTCGCGCCGCCGTTGAAGAAGGTGTGGTTGCCGGTGGTGGTGTTGCCCTGATCCGCGTTGCCTCTAAGATTGGCGAGCTGGACGTGGCTAACGAAGACCAGAAGCACGGTGTGACTATCGCACTGCGCGCCATGGAAGCCCCACTACGTCAAATCGCAACCAACGCAGGTGAAGAAGCCTCAGTGGTGGCGAACAACGTTAAGAACGGTTCTGGTAACTATGGTTACAACGCCGGTAGCGACGTATACGGCGACATGCTAGAGATGGGTATCCTTGACCCAACTAAGGTGACTCGTAGCGCGCTACAGTTCGCTTCATCTATCGCAGGTCTGATGATCACTACCGAAGCTATGGTGGGTGATGTACCGCAAGAAGCTGGTGCTGGCGATATGGGCGGCATGGGCGGCATGGGTGGTATGGGCGGAATGGGCGGCATGATGTAATTTTTGCTGGTCTAAAACGTTGATTACGGCGTTGCTGCTTACTCACATACTATTAGTATGCTTCGCTCGCAGCGCCTTGTACTAAACGTTTTATCCTACGCAAAAACATCTGCTGGTCTTAAGCCTAACAGCCTGAAAGCAAATGAATGAGAAGCCCCGGTATCTTAAGATATCGGGGCTTTTTCTTTGTGGTGAGAGAGTGAGCGGCGTTGTGTTGCCACATGCTTGTAAGGTGTTAGCAGACAGCTAAACGTCGCGGCAAGATGCCTTGCTCTAAAACGATTTTTCCTACGCTAGAAGCAATGCTGGTCTAAAGCTTAACAGCCTGAAACCAAATGAATAAAAAGCTCCGATACCTAATGGTATCGGAGCTTTTTTATAGTTTGGGTCATGAGGATAAAGTAGCTAAGGTGGTATTACTACTTTTCAGGATATTTTAAGTTTGTCATAAATTCTAGGTGAATACTTTATATATTAAAACTTAGGTGCTTCATTAAAGTAATCTTGCCAATAATCCTTCCAGTTATCCTTTAGAGAAAAGGATTTAAACTTAGAATGTAAATCGTCTCTTGTTAATAGCCAAGGGAGTGACTTAAACTTTGCCGATCTCAATGATCGAGATACATTCGTGGATTCCTTTTTGTTATTTTCATCAACTAGATAATCATTTATGATTTTTGTAATATCAACTCCATAATTACTTTCAAATCCATAAAATTTTCTAATTACTAGAGCGCATAAAATAAGTGGTATGAATTCTGAATTGTTTATTTTGAGATTTTCCAGATTGTGAGGTAATAGCTCCCTTACCAAATCAGACTCGATTATGTCATCTTCATTATTTTGAACTGCCGGTGCTGATATAATGTCAGTGAGCTCCGGTAGATCCAATGTATATTGGTTTGGATTGTCTATTTTGGGGGTGGCTACTTTATTGTGAAATGTTATTGAGTGAATGAAACTTTGCAGTTTGTCTTCAGTTAGTCTGACCTCAGACAAGGCATTAGCTCCAGAGGATGAAATATTTTCTAGCTTATATTGTTCAGATAAATACCAACCTAACTCTTTGGGGAGCTGTGATGAAGATAGTAAATCAATACCATCTTTGAGTATTTCGTTTTTAGTTCGTTCCCCCATATATGATAGTACTTCTGAATATTCCTTTTTTATTTTGTTATAAGACTCTAAATCATGAAATGGTAGATCAGAGGATAATAGAGCTAAATAGGTTTGTTCATGCAAAATTTCTTGTAAAATCATAGAGCCAAGTGGTGAAATTCGAAAAGTTTCTCCATTTTCTATATTGAAATTTACAATATCATCACCATCAGCGGGTATTTCTACGCATTCTACAAGCCGTTGTCTAACACACTCTTCAATTACAGCAATAGACCAACTTCCTCTATATCCATACATTTGTGTAAAACATACAATCCTATTTTTAGGGATTCCGTGTGTTCGTTCATTTGGTTTCAGCGAATAGTTGAGGAAAAATAATATTCTTAGCTTTAAATAATAGGCCTGGTTCACATTTTGATAAGGTATGAATAAATTTGGTAAGATGCTGTCTTGGCCATCATCCTGGCTTATCATTAACGCAGCGATTACCTCTTCATATTTCCATCCATTTAATGATGATCCTAGTTGCTTATGGATTTGTCGCAGTAAGTCGTGAAAAAATCTTATGTTATGCCATGATATACATGATAGAGTTTCTAGAACCCTTTGTCCCGTTGCTCCACGCTGTATGCTATTTCTAATTACTGATGCATACTTGAAACAATAATCTTTGAATTCTTTGTAATTGTAGTTTTTTCGCCACTCTTTAGTCCTAAAGTCTTCATCGAAGTGGTTTTCAATATATTTAATTCGCTTGGCTATCAATTTGCTGAAGTCAGGAGCCTTTAAATGAATAACTCTGTCTCCACTTCTAACATCCAACCAACCTTTATCTTTGTTTTTAAAATATGTAAACTCTCGCATTGTTATGATCACAGTAGCACCTGATTCTTTAGATAATTTATGCGCGATTACATATGTTTCTTCTTGGAAGTCTTCAGACGCTCGATCAACATTATCTATGATCAATATAACATTGCTATTTTTGCTTGTTTTATTCTTTAACGCACGAATAACAAAATTTTCAATATCATTTTTAAGGCGTTCTAGCTCTTCAGCTTCTTTCTGAACATACGCATCTTGATTCAACTCAAAGACATTTTTGTAAGGTCCATTTCTGAGAGTGTTAAGCTCAGCCTTATAGATGCTTTTTAGTGAATCAAGATGATTGATTTCCGGAAACTCATTTATAAAACTTTCATTTATTCGTTTGAATATTAGATCTTTGGCTTGTTTTACATTTTTTGAGACATCATTGATTAGATCAACTAGTATAGGAACGGTTGTTGCTTTATGGAATTGTTTTGTTTCGCTTAAGACCTTCTTTACTAAAGTGGTTTTTCCACAACCAACAGATCCCGTTATTAGTACAACTTTTCCTGAACCTTTTTCCTCTATTATTGACGCAGCACCTTCTCCTGGCTCCATATCCTCCGTTCCCAAAGGGAGAAAATTAGGTGGAGTATCTCTTAATATCCTTTTAAGGTCACCGCGATATTGCTCGAGTTTTGAATCGCTTACAAAACAATGCTCTAACATTTTCTTTTGATTACTATTTGTAATTTCGTCAAAGAAGTTGCGATAGAACTCATCTAGATATCTTTCTTTTTCATATGTTCGCCACTTTAAATTTCCAAAGTCAGATTTTAGAACTTTGTGGATTGGTGAAGGAACATAATTTAATTCACTTAAGTAGCTCTCCAAGTTTCCTGAAACGACACGTTCTTTAGAGATAAGCTCATAGAATAAATCAAAGTAAAAGTTTTCTTTGAATATATTTCCAAAGTATACCCCTTTCATGCTGTCAATGCTCTTCCCTGGTTTAGGTATTAACTGGAGCACCATCCATTCAGTACCATTTGTTATAACGGCGTGAACTACTGCACTATCATAACAATATGATGAAGCTTGCTTAATAGTTTCGGTAAGTAACTGTTTGAATGCTTGTTTAAAGTATGAAACTGTGTATTCATGATGGGTAAGCTTTCTATTCGTGGGCGTGCAGAATGTTAATCCTATTTTTTTAGCTTCAACTACCAATCTGGGGACGCCATTATGTTTAAGTAAGTAATCTATATATCCGTGCGTCCTAGTATGCGTCTCTGGATTAAATTCTTCTGGATTCCAACCTAAAACTTTCAATACCTCATCTATGATCAATAGCCTTGTTGCTGCTTCATTTGCTGAATGAATGTTCTTCTCTTTACTTCGAAAATCTTTAGATAGTTCTTTCAGTTTTTGAAGGGAGATTTCTTTTTGAGATAAACTGACCAAAGTAACTCCTTTATCAAATATCAAGGTAGTAATCAAAGTTGAAAATTGTAATGTAAATTAATCAGTGCCGTTTTATACGCGGGATTCTGATTGCGCTAATTCCCGCTCGAAGCGGCCGAGGGTGTTGATGAAAATGGCGTAACGAGGCACGGATGCCGACGTAGCGCCAGTCGAATCAGGGATGAGCGTCTGGCGCGCTAGCCAATTTTCATCATAAGCCTGAAGGAGATTTCCGCTTCGTCGCGGGTCGTAGGGGGATTGGACAAGGGGGCCTGTCGAAACGGTCCCCTTTCCCCTGGTGTGGTGTGGAACACCACGACTTTCGCCAAGCGCAGCTTGGCATCTTAAATCCAAAGTGTTGGCACTGGCACAAGCGATAGCTACCGCAGAGAATTCTAGCTATCCCAGAGCGCGAATAATCAGATTAATCTAATAAAAACATAAAGCTATCAAGCTGCCGCGGATAAAACCTTATCCAAGGTCACAAACTGTGCAGTTTGCTTATCTGCTTTGCTATTGCATTAAAGTTGGCTGAGCCAGAGCCAACGTGCCAGAGAGGGGGAGTTTGAGGTGAGGTGTGAAAGCTGTCCTTGCCTTATGCCGTCTCTCTGATGAGAGCGGCGCCATCCCTGACATTCTTTTGCGTACTTTAGCGAGTGCTTAAATGTTGTTTTAACAACAAAATATTAACTTATCCTACAGTATCGCCATCGCATAAGGCAAGCCTTGCCTAGATGTTATGGCTCCATAAAAGTGTTAACTCTGGGCGGGATTTGCTCGTTAGACTACGCCTGTGTTGGAAGGGTTTCATCCTTCAAGTGGGATTAGTGGGTTGTCGGTTCCTGGCTTAAAGTGCGGCTAACTTTTTATGTTAGGACGGTAAAGATGAAATTGATTCTCCCCAAGTTAATGATGTTCGGTGCGCTTGCGCCTCTGATGGTCAGCGCCAATGTGATTATCGATACAAAGGATGTCGACCAGACTCAGTATCACGCCGATCTGTATGAGTGTCAGACGCTTAGCCAGCAGGTTCAAAGAGAGCAGGGCAATTCGGCGGGGCGTGACATGGTAGGCTCTGCTGCACGAGGAGCGGCCATAGGTGCGGCGGGCAGTGCTATTGCGGGTGGTAGCGGCTCCAATGGCGCAAAAGTCGGTGCGGGCATCGGTTTGGTTTCTGGCGCGCTGAAGCACAGGGCCGAGAAGCAGCATGACGGCAAGGCTTATGAGCTTGAAAATGACAATGTGATGAAGAAATGCATGGCCAATCGCGGCTACACTGTGCTGAACTAGTTAACTTATTGTAGGGGCAACGCGACAGCGTTTGCCCTGGTGATCTCTTCGGGCGCTATTCATTAAGTGCTTGGTTTTCTTCTTGCTTCAATCAATAATTCGGCTTTCATTTCTCAAGGAATAACAGCCCCTCGGCTGTCGATGGTATGGATACACAACATGTATGAAGATCTTATGCCGGTTTAGATGATCGCCGTGATGCAGGCGCTGCTCGTTGCGGCCGTGCGCTAGAGAGAGGGGCCCGACTAGGATTTCTCATCCTGACCACTCAAAAGTGTTATGAGATACACTTTTAGCCTGTTTTTCAGTTTGAATAGCTAAAACGTGTACCATGTTACACTTTTTGTTGGATTGTCTGTGTGGAGCGAAATAATTGCCCTATTTGCATACCAATTCTTAATGGTGAATAGAGTCTATAAATAGAAACAGGTTTAATTTTTTGTGAATATGCTAAAAAAAATACAAAAGTTTTTTCATTTTTGTTAGCATTGCTAGCAGATTTTTAGGACGAGCAAGTTTTCACGGATGAAACGAAAGATTTCCCTTCTTTTGGCTGTATTGCTGTTTGTATTTTGTACAGAAATACAAGCAAAAGCCATCTATAGATTTAATTCATCCTTGGATGTTCAGCGCCAATATACAACTCAGATTATTCGTGAACTCAATGAGAGTGATATCGACGTCATCGAGTTTGACTCTAATGGGCTGCTTTTGTCACACAAGATTGTGAGTGGCGAAATACCAGTAAGTCTATGTTCTGAAAACATTCTTGCTGAAGATGTTACACGTGTTGGTCATGCCTATAAGTATTGGTTTAGTGGGCAGCTAGAGTACTGTGAAATTGAACCGAGCTCATTTCCGTATTCATATGACTCTGTCATTCATGAGTTAGTTGTCGAACCAAGCATTATTGTATTGCACATTCCCAATGATATTCCTGCAGACCTCGAATTACCCGAGGGTAAACTCATTAAATATATTTTTCAGCTAATACCTTTGGCTGATTTCTCGTCTTTGTACCCTGCAATTTCAAAACAGTTAACGAAGAACGGAACACTCGTTGTGAAAGAAGGTAAATATACCTTCCATCTATTATTGCTTTCTAAAGGAGATATGAAGTGATACAGGAAAATAAACTAAGTAAGGTCGCTATCTGTATAGGGTTGGCTTTAACATCCAGTTCAGCTATGGCTGCAAACAGTTGGTTATCGCGTGTAAACACTGTTACTGAACAGCAAGAAAAATCTATTGTTTCTGCTAACCATATGCAAGCTGTTTCAGCAATGAGTTCTGACTCGTCGAATGCTGTTTTCGATATTACTGTGTCTTTGCACAATAATCCCGAAGGTGATGAGCAGAAGGCTTACGAAGAAATCTTAGGTTATTTTGCCGATGGAGTATGTGAGCAATCGAATGGGGAGCATAAGCTCGGAAAGATAAGTATCTTCAGAGAGAATAAGCATAGATCTAAGTCGGATATTATTTGGGGCGAGCGTGAATGGCCGCGTGCTAATGCCGCGGGCTTTGGTGCCAATGGTATGCATATCTGGTTTGGCGATGTGTTCCCCAATGGCGCTGGACAAGGTAAAGACCACAACATGCTTACCGATCCTCTCGGAGCGGGTTATACCTTAGCGCATGAGTGGGGACACTATGCCTACGGTGTATATGATGAATATAAAGGTAATGCGGTATCCGGGGTGGCAAATGCGTCGCTTAGCACAGATGTCGCCACTGATTCCATCATGAGTAATCAATGGCAGGCGAGAAACGGTGAAATGAAATGGTTGAATCATTCAACCGCGAACAATATTGGTGATGTAAACCGTACCGCGCAGGGCCGAGTGTATGGAAAGAGCGCTTGGGAAGTGCTAACCCAAGATGTGAAAGATGACCCTAAATCTGGTCGAAAAACAGCCCAACCAACTCGTACTCGATACACTACGTTAGCTAATAATGCACCTGATGCAAGCAACCCAGTTAAGACAGAGTTACCTGAGACTCAGTCTAGTTGTCGTGATCAGCTCAATTTTGTGTGGGTTGAAGGCGATATCGATATGCAGATCGTTATGGACAGGTCAGGTAGCATGTATGGGTCGCCGATTAATAACGCGAAACAGGCTGCGAAAACACTTGTAGATGCTACCGCTGAAGGCAGTACCGCGATGGGCTTAGTGTCTTTCTCTAGTGGCTCGAGTGTGAATCAAGATTTTGCCGTGCAGAAAATACCTAAACCGGATACTGGTATTAAACAAGCGCTGAAAGGCGCAATTGATAAACTCTATGCCAACGGTTCAACGGCATTATTCGATGGCAGTTCCCTGGCGCTTGATAATTTGCTGACCTACCAGACAGCTGCGGCAAGTGGTGCTCCAGGTGTTGTTTTCGTACTCGCTGATGGTGATGATAATGCCTCTTTAAAAAATGAAGCCTCAGTCATCACGGCCTATCAAAATGCAAATGTGCCTATCTTTAGTTTCGGTTATGGTTCAGCTTCGCCTACGGGCCCTTTAGTGACAATGGCGAATGCGACAGGTGGTAAATACTTTTCTTCACCCACGACACTCGCGGAAATTGTCGATGCGTTCTTACAAGCCAATGCCATTGCCACTGATAACCAAAACTTAGTGTCATCAACGATTAATGTTGTAAACAATACGAACGCCACTCAGGGGATTCATATCGACTCTGGTTTAGATAATGTGAACATTTTCGTAAACCATAATGGTGACACCGCAGATCTGCAACTCTTGCTTAAAGACGCCTCAGGTAATCAAGTAGAAGGCCTGGCGTTTGATTGCGTTACCGTATCTGGCGGGCAGTCTTGTAATGTTAATATTCCTAATAGCGTTATTGCCTCACTGGGCCATGGTGAATGGCAACTTGAGCTGATAAATACAAATGCTAATCGTCCACTCGATGCGACAATCAATGTCAGTGCGGAACCAAGCCTTGCGGGGAGTTATACCGTTTCAGTTGAGGGCTTTGCTGGTAATGCCGTAAGTTATCCGAGTCCTATGATTTTAACGACTGCGTTAACCAAAGATAAACTTATCACTGGTGCTAACGTTGTCGCGACGATCAAGGATCCTATGGGCAACGCGACGGATTTGGAAATGTTTGACAATGGTCAAGGAGGTGATGCTGTTGCAGGTGACGGTATTTACTCAGCAGTTGCGCCATACAATAAGAATGGTATTTACCAAGTCGAAGTGAATGTTGATAACAAAGATAGCCAGGCAAGATATACCACTACAGGGCTATTTACGCCAACATTAGATGGCTCTGAGCCAGTACAAGAAGCTTTGCCAAACATCACAGAGAACTTTGTACGTATTGCTAAGACTTCATTAGTTGTTAGCGATGTGCCTTATTATGACGGTGATAACAGTTATCATAATGCCACTACACTCGAGACGACGAATGCCGGCGTCAATGGTGTGATTGACAGTGCTGGCGACCTTGATTTCTATGTCTTAGAAAACATAGATACGAGCAAAGATCTCGTGGTGCGCGTGACAGATGCTAGCTTAGGTATGAAGCCTAAGTTAACCGTTTATAAATCAGATGCGTCTACGGCAATTGTTGATGGTATCACCTTAGCAACAAACCCATCAGCGACAGATTATGTGTTCTCAAAGTTAGCTAAGTCTGAGCTGGAATCGACACTGTATGTTGTTGTTAGCCATGAAGATGACACTGCAGATACGGGTGGATATCAGGTCAGCGCGGGTGAACCGTTAAACACTGACGTTCCACCAAATAATGCACCTGTGGCCAATTTAGATACAGTGACTATTTGGTCTGGCCAAAAAGTGACGATTTCACCATTGGCAAATGATACCGATGCAGACGGCGATACTCTTGTTATCGAGAGTGTGACGACCGAAGCGACGAAGGGCGCTGTCACGATTTCAGGTAATGTTATCAACTATGACTCAGGTAATGCTTTTGCAAATGAAGCACCAGGTTCAGCTGTAATAGACAGTTTTAGTTACATCATTACCGACAACAAAGGTGGTTTTGCAGAATCAACCGTTGATGTCAGCATCAAAATTAATACAGCACCCACGGCGATGCCCGATGCTATCAGCGTTAATGAGAATTCAACAGTCACTATATCCCCATTAACGAATGATACCGATGCTGATGGTCATACGTTTACCCTCACTGCTAAACAAGCTAGCTTGAAAGGTAAGCTGACTGATAATGGTGATGGCACCTTTGTGTACGATCCTAACGGCGAGTTTAACGATTTGGCTAAAGGTGAAACGGCCAATGAAGTATTTAGTTATACCATCACAGATGAAATTGGCGCGACAAGCACGACTGACGTGACCATAAGTGTTGTAGGTGTTAATGAAAATCCTGTTGCTGTCGCTGACACAGCTGTAACGACCAAGTCTGGTGATATACAAATTGCCTTACTTGCAAATGATACCGATGCTGATGGCGACTCACTCACTGTCACAGCCATCAATGTTGATGCATTGAAGGGTAAGGTCACCAATAACAATGATGGTACAGTGACATACAGTCCTAATGGACAGTTTGCTAACTTATATCAAGGGCAATCTGCCACTGAGAACTTCACTTATACCATCTCTGATGGTGATGCTGAAGTGACAGCCTCTGTGACGGTAACTATTAATGGCGAAGGTCAAGCGCCGGTAGAACCAGAAAAAGAAGGCTCATCAGGTGGTAGTTTGTCTTGGTTAGCATTACTTCTTGCACCAATAGCATTCATGCGCCGTCGTGTTAAATAACACGTTTTAGTACGCAACCAAAAGCAAGCTTAATCGCTTGCTTTTTTATTGCCAGAAATTTGCTTTTGGCGGCAGGGGTCAAGATAGCAGCTCCGATATGAATTAAAGTCCGAGTCTGCAGGCGTAATTGGGCCTTTGAATAGTTTGAATGAGTGAGGCAGAGTAAACTTTAATCTGCACTAATACAGCCACAAGATGTTGAACTAGTTAGCTTATTGTAGGGCCATCGTGCCAGAATTTGCTCTTGTCATCTCCTCATTCGCTTTTCACTGGGTGCTTGGTTTTCTTCTCGCTTCAATCAATAATGCGGCTTTCATTTCTCAAGGAATAACAGCTCCTTGGCTGTCGATGGTATGGATACACAACATGCATGAAGATCTTATGCCGGTATTGGTGATCGCCGTGATGCTGGCGCTGCTCGTTGTGGCCGTGTTTTTTATCGAGGGGCGACGTAAGCCGACCATAATGCCGGGCTGGTTAGATCTGCAGGGCTTTGAGCGCCTGTTTATCTACTGGGACGCGCCGAGCGCGAAGGAGTATGGCGAAAAGCATCTCCGCCGTTATCAGCGTCTGTTAGAGGCCTGGCAAGATCTGCCGCCAGAGGAGGCCTGGTTTCACTATAACCTCTCCTGCATCGGCGTGACGCCTGTGGGGTCGAGTGTGCGTAGCGCGAAACGTTGGTGTCAGAAGGCCTGGCAGAGGAAGCAGGATGTGGAGGCGGCCTATCATCTGGGGATGATGCAGCTTATGGGCTTAGGTGGAGCGCCGGAGTATCGCTCGGCGCTGACACTGTTTGAGGCGGCGGAGCAGGGGGGCATTATCCGCGCCACTACCGCTCGCGGCCTGATGTTGCTGCGTGACCCTGGTTTTATGAGTACTGGCTATGTAAATATTGGCTTTGGCAACTCAGGTATAGGAGATTCTGGCTTAGCAGAGGACTGGCCAATCGAGGTGCCCAAGGCGCAGCGTCACGCCGAGGCAATGACCTGTTTCATGAGGGCGTTTGAACAGGGCGATATGTTGGCGGCGCTTAACCTGGGTTACATGCTGGAGCATGGACTAGGTTTAGATGCGGGTGCAGAAGCTAAAAGCGCGGCCAATCTGGATCGCGCCATCGAGAGTTATCTGCTGGCGGCTGATGCTGGCTTGCCCGCCGCTCAGTATCGTCTGTCTATGCTGTTTGAGGCTCGCGGCGAGCTGGTCGATGCCTATCGCTGGGCCTATATTGCCGCAGCCTGCTCTGAGTCCGACATTCCCATGGCCCGCAGCCAGAGGTTGGCGACATTGCTGGATAGTCGCACCCTGCAGCAGGCGCAGGAGTCGGCCAGAGCGACCGCCCACAGGATCATGACGCCACGTGTGCTCGCCATGCTACATAACCTTAAGCATCTGCGCAGCGCGGCCTAACTCTTTATCTGGGCCCCTGCGCTGACGATCGGCTTTAACCTGAACAATTACCCATTTTTAAGATTTGCCTCAGCTTGCTTGGGTAGCATGGTGACTGTTTTGTGTCTGGAATGGTTATCAAAGGGAGCGAGCGGCATGGGAAATCAGCATTTAAATGGGACTAAGCGGGGGCCTTGGATGGCGATTGGGGTGAGTCTGGCCGTGGTGGGCATGATCGCGCTGCTGCTTATGATGATGCCCAAGGGCTTCAAGGCGACCCATGAGGAGATAGGCAAGGGCACGCCGGCCCTGGTGTTTGTCTACGACCCTAATCTGGCGGTGAGCCATACCCAGACAGAGCAGATGAACGAGGCGCGGGGCCACCTGGGCGATAATGTACTGTTTCTGCTGGCCAGAGTCGGCACCCCAGAGGGGGATAAGCTGATCGCCAAATACCGCGCAGGCGCCGCCGAACTCCTGCTGTTTGACGGTTCGGGCAAGTTGGTGAAGCGCCAGCTCGCGGTGCAGGATGCCAATCAGTTAATGCGCTGGGTGCGTTAATCCCTCGTTGGGCGCGTTTTCGGGCGCGCCGCCTATCTTTAATCGCTATTTCTTCAATACCAATTCTTTGCTGCTAGTTACTCAGTGCTAGCCCTTGTCCCTGCAGTCCGTCTTAACCTAAGTGTTTCCAGTTTGCTGAACATTTGTTAATCGAAAAAGTCGTTGTTGAACGGCGCTGGGGTGGTAAAATGCCGCTCGGCTTGCGGTTGCTGCTGTTTTACACTGCAACAAATACGTAGCCCATAACTCCTAACATCTTATTTTTCCTGACTAATCATTAGAGTGTTTATGAAACGGATTTTATGCTTTTCTCTGCTGGCCTTTTCTCAATTGGCCGCCGCCGTAGAGCCCCTGATTGAAACGCCAAAAGATATGCAGCCTACCTGGATCGATGAGATCCTTGACGTCTTCGGCGCCGACGGTGAGTTTGACGAGAGCAAGACCATAGACATGAGCTACCTACCGACCGCCTATTACACGCCCGAGAAGAAGTTCGGCGTGGGCCTGCTGATGGTGGGCCTGTATAAGACAGATGGCGCGTCGCCCGAGGAGCAGCCTTCCTCATTGGTGCTGAACTCCTTCGTGTCGATGAACAACTCCTACGGCGTCGAAGTGGAAAACATGACCTTCTTCAACGGCGGCAAGCAGCGCCTGCAGCTAGGGCTGGAGCTGCACAACGAGGCGTCTGTCTACTACGGCCGTGGCATAGCCGACGGTAACATCGACAGCAATCACCATGAGTTCGACGAGCAGCTCTACAGCTTCACGCCGCGCTGGATGACGCTGGTGGCCGACAACTATTTTGTTGGTGTGGGCGCCGACTTTACCTACGCCAGTGCCGACAAGTTCACTCGGGTAGAGGGCGATATTCCCCTGCCATCCGACGGCATCTTGCCAAGCAACTTTAGCTCGGGCCTGGTGGTGACCAGCATCTATGATTCCCGCGACTATCGCCTCAACGCCACCAAGGGCTGGTTGTTGCAGCTCGATGCGGGTCTGTATCAAAACAGCGAGTACGACAGCTTCGCCAAGTATGACCTTGAGCTGGCCAACTATATCGATCTCAGCACCACCTCTTTGTTGAGCCAGATGCCTGGCCTAATCGCCTGGCAGGTGCAGGGCCACTTCACCAGCGGCGATGTGCCTTGGAACATGCTGCCGGATCTCGGCGGTTCCAGCGCCATGCGCGGTTACATCAAGGGCCGCTACCGTGACAAGCAGATGATGATGGGTCAGGTCGAGTACCGTCTGCCTATCTTCCAGCGTTACGGCATGGTGTTCTGGGGCGGCGTGGGTAGCGTGGCCGATAAGGTGAGCGATCTTAACGATGAACTGCTGACCTCTTACGGTACGGGTTTCCGCTTTAAGATCAAAGATAACATCAACCTGCGTCTGGATGTGGGGGTCGGCGAGAATGAGACCAACTTCTACCTCAACGTCAACGAAGTCTTCTAGTCATGACTGTACCGTTCGCTCTGCCTGTTCGATTGTGTGTTAACACCAAGCCTATGCTTGTCGCCTCGGCCGTTGTTGCGGCCCTGGCTTTGAGCCAGTACGCGAAGGCGGACGAGACTCGGATTCGTGATGCACAAGACAAGGCTGTTATCGATGCGGCCCCTAAGCAGAAGCCACAGTGTACTCGCCGCTCGGATTACGACATCTATCTCAGCGGCATACACACGGGCACCATGAGCCGCACCGAGCAGTGGCAGGGCAAACAGGCAGTAGTGACCTCAAACAGTGAGGCCAGCATCCTAGGCATAGGCACCCGCTATCGGCAGCGGGCCGAACTCAGCTGGTCGGAGACCACAGAGGAGTGGGTCACCCAGGCGTTTCATCAGCAGGTGAGCGGCTTTCGCGCCAGAGACATGCAGGTGCGCTTCAGTCACAATGGCCGCGCCGCGCGGGTGGATCTGGATGGTGAGGTGACCGATTATCACTCCAAAGACAAGGCCCTGCGGGACGTAGACACCCTGGCGATAGAGATGCGCCGACTGTTGATGCAGGGCAGGCATCAGTTTGCCCTGGTTCGTCAGGCGTCCGATGCCATGGAGCCCTATCAATTTTATGTGAAGGCTCCGCAAGCCGCCGAGGTGGCGCCTTGGGGAGAATTGATGCTGGTGCCCGTGGAACAGACTGGCGCCGAAGAGGTGACTTACTATTTCGCCCCCGAGCTGGACTATCAGCTGATCAAGGCGCGCTATCACGGCATCTTGCTGCAGGGCCTCATCGAGCTGAACCATTACAGCTCGAGTTGCGACCTGGCCCCCTCGGCGTGAGTCGCCCGCTTTCTTTCCTAATTCAAGCGCGGCGGCTAACATTAACGCCCAGCATAAACGCTCAAGATAAACGCCCAAGATAAACGCCTAGCTTAAGCGACTAATTTAACCCAAGCGCCTGCTAGTTGGTTTCGTAGTGGGCGATCGGCAGCTGGCTGACGCTATCGAGTCGCCAGGCACCCTTCTCATACACAAAGCTGACGCTGTGCAGGGCATCCTTGAAGTCATAGCGTTCGCTTGATTTGGGCAAGGCATCTTTAAATTCGACCTGAATGTTTTGGTAGCCTTGCTCGAGTGACATCTTACTCAGATGACTGGGCAGGTCTATCAGGCGGCTCAGCGCCTTGTCTAACTCACGATCCTTAATTGGCAGCTTGAGTTTAAACTGCTCGCTGAACAGTGCCGAGAAGGCCTGTTTATCTTTGCTGTGGGTGTAGGCGGCGACAGTCCAGTCGGCCAGCAGCAGTTCGAATGCCTTGTCGGCCTGGGTGAGCGAGGCGATAGGCGTCTTGTTGTCGTTGGCTAGGTATGCCTTGAGCGTCGCCTCGGCTTCTTGGTAGCCGTCGATGAAGATCTGCGCCACCTGAGTCGCCGCCGGATCTTGGCTCGCCTTAAGCTCATCGGTTACGGTCGCGATGGCGTCCCCGCGGGCCTGCCAGCTGTTGAAGCCTTTCATAAGCCCTTGTAGCGAGGCCATATGTTGCTTCATCACCTCGGCGACGGCCTTGTCTTGTTTGCGCGCCTCTCTGGCCTCGGTGCCCACAGTGTCTCTAAAGGTGCTATTGAGCAGGTTTTCGGGCGAATCGAAGTAGAGTCCGGCACCGCTGTAGGGATCGACCCAGAGATCGCTGGTATCGACTGGCGCCATGGATTTGGGCTTTAAGTCGCCATAGTAGAGCTGGGCCAACTCGGCTTTATGCTGGCTAACGAAGGAACCAATCGCCTTGCGATCGCTGGCCGCCAGTTGTTGATACTGGCTTGCCAGTTGCTGCAATTTGTCTGAGTGCAGCACCCTTTGGTTGGCATAGTAGCCGCAGCGCAGGTTACAGGCTTGCTTGGTCAGGCTGGAGGCAGGGCCTAGGGTGATTGCCTTGCTCTGCACAAACACCTCGGCGGTATATATGCCTCTGGGGATAGCGCCGCTTTTATCCATCAGGTAGATGGTGTTGTTGGGGCTATGGCGGCCGACGACCTCAAGATCTTGCTTGCTGGCGCACAGGGAATAGTCCCGGCTGGTGACCGGCAGTTCCTTGTTGTAGGTGGAGACGACCAGCTTATCCAGGCTAATCCCTTCGGGCACTGTGCCTGTGATGGTGAGATCGCACTGCTGAGCGTTGACGTTGAGGGCCAGGCCACCCAGGGCCAGACCGAGAAATACCAATCCTTGTTTCATGAAGCTTCCTTGTCGTTGTAGCTGTTAATTGATTTAGGGTGTTCCTTTAGTTGCACCACTGGCGTTCACAGGGGATACCGTCGCCATCGCCGTCCATTTCTGTGCCCGGGCAATGACGAAGGTAATAGGTGGCCTCCTCGCAGGAGCGCATATGACTGCAATGTGTCTTACCAGCCTCACAGCGAAACTTAGGCGTCGCCGGTTGCCACTCTTGGGTCTCTACTGTAGGGAGTTCATCGTAGGTGATCACCGGAGTGGCATTGAGTGCCTGATACTGTTTAATGGCGAAGCTGCCGATACTTACCAGTATGATAATGAAGATCATCCGCTGTAGGCGTGAGCCGGAGCGACGATGGGAATAGTGGGACGTGGGCGTATGGTCTTTATATTGGGAGCGAGTCGGTTTATTCGCGAGGCCAGAAGTTACGCCCGATATGACGGCGACCCCCTCGATGCTGGCTTTAATCGCCTTTATCTTGCCATCGCTCTGTTGCTGGCTTTGATAGACTATCTCGTCGCCCACCACAGGCTTTCTGGCCATCTGTTTCAGGGTGGAGATATGGATAAACACATCTTGGGCATTGGGCGTGTTCGGCTTGATGAAGCCAAAGCCTTTGTCATCGTTCCAGCGAACCAGCGTGCCTCTTTCCATGGCTAAGATTGTCCTTTTATGAATTATTTGCCTGTTGATTCAGCGGCTAAGCAATATTGTTCGCCTATGCTATCGCGAATTCTCCTGCTTTGTCATCCGCTAATGGTGACCAGGTTCAGCACCCAACCCATCAGGGTGAAGGCGACCAGTAGCAGGGCAAACAGCAGGGCCAGCAGGCGCCACTGCATCACCTGTTTGAGCATGACAAATTCGGGAAAGCTGGCGGCGACCGTGCTCATGCAGAAGGCCAGCGTGGTGCCCAGGGGCACGCCCTGGATCAACAGGCTCTCAAGTACCGGGATCACCCCGGTGGCATTGGCATACAGGGGGATGCCCATTAGCACGGCGATGGGCACTGACCACCACTGGCCGTCGCCCAGGTTGGCTTCAAGATAACCTGCGGGCACGAAGCCGTGCAGCGCCGCGCCGATACCGACCCCAATAATCACCCACTTCCACACGCGGCCGAAGATGGTGAACGTCTCCTCCTTGGCAAATTGATGGCGTTGGCGCCAGCTCATGCCGGGCGGATTTATGCCGAGCGGGCTCTCGCCTGGCGTGTAAGTGTCAGACATCGAAGTTGAAGTTTGCGTCTGGGTGGCGCCGCGTCGGTAGGCGTTAGCGGCGAGGGGCTGTAGCCAGCGTTCGGCATGTAGCAGATCCAGCAGGGCACCGCCGAGCATGCCAATGGTGATGCCGGTGAGGGTGTAGAGCAGGGTGATCTTGGCCCCCAGCAGGCTAAACAGCAGCAAGATGGCCACCTCGTTGATCAGCGGCGAGGTCAGCAGGAACGCCATGGTGATCCCCACGGGGATCCCCGCCGTGGTAAAGCCGAGGAACACGGGAATGCTGGAGCAGGAGCAGAAGGGGGTGATGGCGCCAAAGC
The DNA here is from genome assembly GCF_007636505.1 of Shewanella sp. KCT. NCBI lineage: Bacteria > Pseudomonadati > Pseudomonadota > Gammaproteobacteria > Alteromonadales > Shewanellaceae > Shewanella > Shewanella sp. KCT. The sequence continues at coordinate 311,499 of NZ_LVDJ01000002.1, read as the reverse complement.
CGGCCCCCAAGCCATAACCCAGCAGCTTAGGCTTGCCCGCCAGATAGTCGCGCACCCGCTCGACATTGAGCGCTGCCCGTAGCCAGCCGATCAGGTAGATCATCACCAGCAGGAGGGCGAAGATCTTGCTGGTGTCTTCGACGAAGAAGTGCAGCGCCTGTCCGGCGGCGCTCTGGCTGGAGAGGCCGAGCAGATCGTAGATCAGGAGATCGGCGAGTTGGGTAAACCAGGCTAGCATGGGGCCCCCTAAAGGTGATTGAGGCGCTATTGCACCTTGTTGATCTTGGTCAGCAGCTGGGCGAGCTCGTCCTCGCTGGGCAGGCGGCCGACGGCCAGCACCTCGCCGTCGATCACTATGGCTGGGGTCGACATCACGCCGTAGGCGGCGATCTGCGCCATGTCGGTCACCTTGGTCAGCTCTATGTTGAGGTTAAGCTCATCGGCGATCCTGGCGATGTCGCTGGCGAGGTTAGTGCAGCGTTTACAGCCGCTGCCGAGTACTTCTATCTTCATCTGTTTCCCCTTATCTCACGGATTGAATAGGTTTGGCTTTATCTGTTTTGGCTGCTTATGAATTGGCGCAGCAGCCGGGTGATTGCGCTAGGGCGGCTTCGATACAGCTCAGCATGCCGAGCAGGCAAGGCGTCTCCAGCCGGTAGTAGATCTGCTTGCCCTCGCGGCGACTGGCGACTATGCCCGCCTGCCGCAGTAGCGCCAGGTGTTTGGAGACGGTGGAGATGTCGGCGTCGACGCCATCGGTCAGCTCGCAGACGCAGCGCTCCTGGTGTTCCAGCTGTTCAACCAGCCAGAGACGGGTCGGGTGGGCCAGCGCCTTGAGTAGGGCGGCGCGGGTGTTGAGTCGCTCTTGGCTCTGGATATGAGCTTGGGTATGAGTCTGGGCCTGAGCTTGAGTCTGGATCTGTGTCGTTGCAGGTTTCATGGTGCGCCTCAAAAAGTGGAGCCTTCATTTGGCATAATAGCCAAATGTTCTGGGTGGGAGTTAGCTTTAATCAAGGGTTTAGCTCGGGTTTGTGATGAGCCTTTCAACTGCAGAAGGCTTTGTGAGCCCTGGCTGATTTGCAATCTGAGTGAATCAGATTTGCAGTTTGTGCAACTCTGTCGAGCCTCTGGCGCAGGTCTGGTGCAGGATAGTCTATCTATGTGGCGAAAATTTGTACTTATGTTGCGTGGTGATAGAGTGAAGCTCTTGGAGGTGTGCTAAGGATTAAGCTTAGTTTAAGTGTTAGGGTCGATCATGTTGGCCAAATCACAATAAAAACAACTTGAAGGAGAGGACGCGTGAAGAAGATAGCCATTTTGTTGCTGTGCATCTTGATGCCGGTGACGACGGTTTTTGCCCAGATGGGCAAGCCCCTGTCGGTGGAGGTGCTATGGCAGCTCAGTCGAATAGGTAACCCCAGCATTTCCCCCAACGGCGATTACATCATCGCCCCAGTCACCGAGTACGATGTGCCCGAAGATAAGGGCAATACCCAGCTGTGGCTGTTTAGCCAGGACGGCAAGCAGCAGCGCGCCCTGACCGCCAAGGGGATGCGGGTGAGCGAGCCGGTATTCTCACCAGACAGCAAGACCCTGGCCTTTATCAGCAAGCGCGATAAGGATGAGGCGGGGCAGATCTATCTCTTGCCTATGGATGGACCGGGCGAGGCTCAGCGTCTAAGCGATGTGCCCAGCGGCGTCTATGGCCTCAAGTGGGTGGGCGAGCACCTCTACTTCATCAGCTCTGTCTATCCGGGTAAGAACTGGAAAGAGATAGGCGAGCAGCTCAAGGCCGATAAGGACAACAAGGTGTCGGCCCATCAGTGGAACGCGCTGCCCTATTCGAGCTTCGATCACTGGATAGACGAAGGCCGTCAGGCTCATGTGTTCCGTATTGCCGCCAAGGGCGGCGAGGTGGAGGCGATCACTCAGCCCCTGAATATCGAGTTGCCACGCTCTTCCCAAGGTGCGGGCAGCTATGACATCAGCCCCGATGAAGCCTGGATCGCCTTTAACGCCAACGGCAGCGACAATCAGGTGAATCCTAAGCTGGATCTCTTCCTGGCGGCCATCGGCAGCGGCAAGGCGGAGAACATCACCCCAGACAACCTGGCGCCGGACGCCAGCCCGCAGTTCAGCCCTAACGGTAAGACATTGGCCTTCACCCGCCAGCATATTCAGGGCTTCTATGCCGATACCGCCAAGCTGATGCTGTTCGACTTGAAGAAGCGCAGCACTAAGATGCTTGCCAAGGATTGGGATCGCTCTGTGGCCCGCTTTGTGTGGACCCCAGACAGCAAGGGTTTCTATGCCGCCATCGACGATGCGGCTACCAGACGCCTGTTCCATATCGATGCCAAGAATGGCAAGGTGAAGGCGATCACTAAGGCGACCAACTTTGGGCAGCCGGCCATCGCCAACAATGGTACCCTGGTTGCGACTAATGATAGCTTTCTCTACCCGGCGCGCCTGGTGAAGGTGAATGGCAAGAACGGCAAGAACAGCCGTTTGGATAGCTTTAACGACGAGATCCTCGCGGATGTCGATCTGGGCACCTATGAGTCCGTGACCTACAAGGGCTATCAGGACAAAGAGATCCAGATGTGGGTGCATTACCCACCGGGATTCGATCGCAGCAAGAAATATCCGCTGATGATGCTGGTTCATGGTGGGCCGCACAACGCCATCTCAGACGGTTTCCATTACCGCTGGAACGCCCAGACCTTCGCCTCCTGGGGCTATGTTACTGCCTGGCCAAACTTCCACGGTTCCAACAGCTTCGGCCAGGCGTTTGCCGATAGCATCAACCCGGACTGGAAGAACAAGTCACTGGAAGATGTGCTCAAGGCGGCAGACTGGTTTAAGCAGCAGTCCTGGATCGACGACAAGCGCATGGTGGCCGGTGGTGCCAGCTATGGTGGTTACCTGACCTCTATCATCCTGGGGCAGAAGCATCCCTTCAACGCCCTGTTGATCCACGCTGCCGTATACAACATGTACTCTCAGATGGCGGCGGATTTCTCGGTGCACAGCCCACGCTTTGGCAACTACTGGGATAACCCAGAGATCTACCAGTCTATCTCGCCTCACTATGGCGCGGGCAACTTCAACACCCCGACCCTGGTGATCCATGGTCAGCTGGATTATCGCGTGCCTGTGGGCCAGGGCTTCGAGCTGTTCAGAACCCTGCAGACCCGTGGCGTGGAGTCGCGCATGATCTACTTCCCCGACGAGAATCACTGGATCATGAAGCCTAACAACTCCATCTACTGGTATCACCAGGTGAAAGACTGGATGACCCGCTTCGCCGAGCCGGGTGGCAAGTAGGCGATCAATCTAGCCATTAAGTCAGCAATAAAAAAGGCTGCCCCAATTACATAGGGCAGCCTTTTTTGATGAGATGAAAAGCTTAAGACTTCTGAAGTTGGGCCTTGGCCGCCTCGACCTTGGCGAAATCCAGGCCTAGCTCGGTCACCGCCTCTTTGATCAGGGCGGGATTTTGCATCACCAGCGCCATCAACTGTTGTAGCTTCTCCGGGGCGATCCCCAGCTGACCAATGGTGCCCATGGCCATCAGAGGGTTTTCGGTCAGGGCCTGAAACAGCTCCTGGATCTGCGCGTCGCTGACGTTGTGTTCTTTTAAGATCGCAATAATAGGATTCATTGCACTACCTTATCTCGGTTGAAAGTAAAACAGGCCGCAAGTGTAGCATCCTCTGTGACCAGCTCAAGCGATAGCTTCTCATGCCAAAGCTTCTAGCGCATGCCGCAGTTTCTAGTTCATGCGGCAGTATCTAGTTCATGCCATTGCGCTTGAAGCAGTCCACATAGGCCTTGTCCTCCTTCTGGATGTGCTGGCTGAGCCAGCTCTTCAGAAATGCCATCAACTCATCGCCAATATCTTCGCCCTGTTCGACCCGGCGCTGAAACGCCAGCACCTTGCCCACCAGCTGGTGGTGAGAGTCGGTATGCTGCTTGTCCTGGGGGTAGCCAAACTGCTCGAACAGCGTCTCTTCATATTTGAAGTGATTGGCCGTGTAGTCGATCAGCCCCTGTACCACCCGCTTGATGGAGGCCAGGCCATAGTTGTTGTTGAGCAGATAGTAGAGCTCGTTGATCAGGTGTACCAGGGTCTGGTGCTGACGGTTGATCTCGGCGAGGTTGAGATCCAGGGCGTCGCTCCATTCGATCAGCTTGTCGCGGCGTGTATCCTCACGGCCGATCTGCTCGCTGTCGGTGGCAAAGCGGTGCAGCAGGGAGTCGATCTCACCCGCCAGATTACGCACCGTGATGCTAGCCAGCAGTGTCTCCTGGGTAGCCTTGACGTTTTCATCCGATACCTTGTCGACCTCCACCAGACAGGTTTCCAGCACCTGAGTCTGCTCTACCTGATGCTGAGAGGCGACGGCGATCTCCTGGCCCAGGGCATCGATGGCGTCTATCTGACTCACCAACTCTTCGAAATGGGATTCGGCCTCGTTGGCCACGCTCTGGGAGTGTTGCACGCTCTGGCGGTTTTTCTGCATCGCCGCGATGGCACCATTTATCTGGGTCTGCAGGTTGACTATCTTGTTGTTGATATCTTCGGTGGCCACCTGGGTGCGTAGCGCCAGGGAGCGAACCTCGTCGGCGACTACGGCGAAGCCTCGGCCCAGCTCGCCGGCGCGGGCACTCTCGATGGCGGCGTTGAGCGCCAGCAGGTTGGTTTGCTCGGCAATACTTTTGATGGTTTCTACCACCTGACCTATCTGCTGGCTCTCCTGCTTGAGCTGCTCGAAGTTCTGGTCCGAGGCGGCAAACTGTTCGCCAACTTCTTCAAGGGCCGTTTCGAGGGAGCGCATCTCCTGTTTACCACGATCTGCCTGACGCTTGGACTCGCTGGCCAGCTGTGAGGTGGACTCGCAGAAGGAGGAGACTTCGGCGGTGGTCTCAAACAGCCTGGAGACTATCTGTTTGGCCTCTTCGACATCGCCTTTCTGCCTGAGGGCGCCGGTTTTGGAGACTTGGGAGTCGGCCTGCACTGTATCGGCCACTCTGACCAGCTGCTGGGCAGACTTGCTCAGGGAGAAGACGGTGCGCGACACATCCTCGCCTATCTGATTGAAGGCCTTAAACAGCGGGCCGCCGAGGGCCTCCTGGGTGTCGAGTCTTACCCTGAGATCGCCCTCGGAGAGATGGATGGCGGCGCTGCGCAGCCTGCCGAACATGCTACTCATGGCTAGCAGCACGGAGAGGATAAACAGGTAGTCGATAACTAACAGGGCCAGCCAGCCCCAGGCGCCTTGGCGTATCAAGAGGTAGGCTATCGGCACCAGTGGCAGGCCGGTCAGCAGGCTCCACTGCAGGGCGCTCAGCGAAGCGATCCTTTTCGCAATTTTATCAATCATTCCCAAACCTTATGTTGAGTGTGACTCTATAAAATTTAGTCCAAATTCACTAAATAGGTTATCTGTCTCCGCTAATAAAAACCGCTCGGCCCGGCGCTGATTTAGCCGGGCCAAATGTTAGTCTAATGCGGGTAGAATGTGGAGGGGAGGGAAGGTGAGTGCCTAGAGGCGGGGATCGCCGGACTTGCTGTCGACCCTGCCGGTCACCTCGATATTGCTCAGCTTAGAGAGTATGCCCCACTGTTGTATGGTCATCATATCTTTAACCTCTTGGGCCTTGAAGCTCAGGCGCAGGCCATCCTTGCGATACTCCTGGGGGAGATTTTGCGGCAGTATGTGGCGACCATCGTCGGCGACTATGCCCCAGAAACCGCCTTCGAGATTGAAATACCTAACCGTGCCTTGTGTCATGGTGATCGCCTTCTGCAGTGAGTCGCTGGTCTCCTTAGATAACCCCTCGGCGACAATTTTAAGATCCTCGGCCTTGGGCTGAGCCTTGCTCGTTTCGACTTGAGTCATCTTGGCCTCATCGGTCTTAATTGCGACTGTCTCTTCAGCGCTTTGCTTCGCCGCAGGTGGCTGCGCGGGGGCTGATTGCTCTTCCTGGTTACAGGCCGAGAGCGCCAGGGCGGCGAGTAGGGGGAGTGACAGCTTGGTGAATACACCCATAGGTAAGTTCCTCATGCACTTTATGTTTATCTTAATTACTCTAACAGAATCCCCACGAATGCCTAGTCCAAGGAGTGGGGCATGGCTTGCAACAAGAGCGCTCGCATCCTAGCCGTCTCATAGCAGGCTAGCGCAACCACGCCAGTATCTATTGGTTTTTCGCATATTAACTGCCAAGGCGGATCGTCCCTGCGGGGATAAGATGGCATTCCATTACCTCTGTGATAACCAATAAGAGAAGGCCCATGAAAAAATTACTCCTTGTTCCGGCGTTGATCTCTGGCGCCTTTATTGCCGCCACGCCGGCATCGGCGGCGACCATTATCGGTGGTCTAGGCTTCGAGTCGGCGCGCACAGTGCAGCCCACGGAGAAGAAGGAGAAACAGCAGGTCGAAGCCATCTTGCAGGCGGTGAATGTGGAGTTTCTCGGGCTTAACTGGAGCAACACCACGGCTGCCAAGATAAACCGTAACGGCGACATGACCGTGGCGCGCAACTGGGCCTACGGCTTCTGGAACGATAACTTCGGTGTCTCAGTGGATCTCATCAAGGGGGACTGGCTCGGCGCCGGCCCCAATATCGCCGCGGTGGGTCTCGCCTATAAAGATTGTTGGGACAAGTTTTGCCTGCGGGTTAATCCGACCCTGGCGGCGATCGACATGAAGGGCGCCGATGGTCAGGTGTTTAAAGATAATGGTGCCCAGCTCAACATCAAGGCGGACTATCAGTTTAACGATACCTTCAGCGCCACCTTTCATCCCCAGTACGCCAGCTGGAACGATGACGAGCTGGGGCAGACCCTTAAGCTGGAGTTTAACCTGACCGCTAACCTGACGGACGATAAACGTCATAAGCTGATGCTGGTGAACGAACATTTTCTGGTCAATAACGCCTCTACCGACCACAGGACCCGTTACATAGGTGAGAACTCTCCCTTCGGCGGTTATGTGGTGGGTACAGAGTCGACCTTGAAGCTGCGTTATTTTTACGTCTTTTAAATCAAACCTTTGCCTACAAATTTGCCGACGCTACCCTCTCTCCTGGTGTCGGCGATCTCCGCCTGGGCCCACCCTTAGGGTGTGGCCCAGGTTTTCTTCTTCCCCTTAGCCAAGTACCATAGCCTGCAACAGACTGATTTATAGCGCCACGAACCAACACTGTTCGGCGGCCAAAGGAAGGCGTGATGCTTGCTAACAAATTGCTTGCCAGAAAAAGAGGCCCCATGACCGCGATGCGCGCTCAGCGAGGCTTTAGCGGAATGCAGATCTTCTTGATCGTGCTCCTGACCATGGTGCTGACCGCGCTGGCCAGCTTCTTTATCATCAAGACCTATATCTTTCCCTCGCCCTTTACCCCTGTGACCCTCAATGCGAAGGAGGAGCAGCGACTGGATAACAAGCTGTCCCAGCTGGGCTGGCAGGTGGAGCGCAAGGATGATCGCCACGGCGGCGCTGGTAAACTCGAGCCCGAGCCCTATCGTGAGCGCGACGCCGATCGCCGGGTGACCTTTAGCGAGAAGGAGGTCAACGCCATGATTGGCCGCAACCCTGATTTTGCCGAGCGCGTGGCGATAGACTTCTCCGACAATCTGGCCAGCGCCAAGATCTTGATCCCCATTCCCCAGGACTTTCCCATCATGGCCGGTGAGATCCTGCGGGTGAACGCCGGGCTGGATATCCATCTGGATGCCAGCCGTCGCCCCGTGGTTGCCCTGGCTGGCGTGAGCCTGATGGGCGTGCCTATCCCCAATGCCTGGTTGGGTAACATGAAGAACGTCAATCTGGTTGGGGAGTTTGGCGATCGCGGCTTCTGGAACGCCTTCGCCGATGGGGTCGAGGATCTGCAGATCCGCGATGGCGAACTCTATCTTAAATTACGCCGCTAGAATCGCCCGGCCCCGGGCTGATTAGGAGGCAAAATAAAAGCCGGTGATGAGGGCCGGCTTTCGATGCAGTGGTGTAGGGAGGTGGTGAGATGGCGCCTAGTCCTTGGTCTGCTGGGTGTCGGCCTCCTGCTCTGCTGCCTTCTCTTGTTTGCTCTCTTCCTGTTTAGGTTTCTCGGCTTGTCCGCCGCATCCGCCACAACAACTCATAACAACTCCTGTTGGTTCGATTAACTGGCCACAGAGTACTTGATTAAATTACTCGGGTATTTGATCTCGATCAGCTTTTGTCGACTTGTTGTGATCGCCGCCGCGCTCGGCAGCGATCCTTTAAGCGTTCTGGCGATCATTTAAGATCTCAGGCGGCCAGCTCCTGCTGCGCGCCCTGGCTGTCTTTGGCGGCGAAATAGCTCAGGGTGTCGGCTATGATCACCTTGCGCAGGCCGATGAGGGCGATAAGGTTGGGAATCGCCATCAGGCCGTTGACGGTATCGGCCAGCAGCCAGATGAGATCCAGCTGGATGAAGGCACCCACGGCAATCAGGCTGAGAAAGATAAACTGGTAGATCTTAATGCCTCGCTCGCCCAGCTTGTGGCCGGTGAGATAGTACCAGCAGCGCTCGCCGTAGTAGTGCCAGCCCAGTATGGTGGTGAAGGCGAAGCAGACCAGGGCTATGGTGACCAGATATTGGCCGATGATGGCCGAACCGCCGGTGGCGAAGGCGGCGCTGGTCATGGCGGCACCGGCGGCGTCGCCGCTCCAGACCCCCGTGATGATCAGCACCAGTCCCGTCATGGTGCAGATGAGCAGGGTGTCGAAGAAGGTGCCCGTCATGCTCACCAGTCCCTGTTCGACCGGCTCCTTGGTCTTGGCGGCGGCCGCTGCGATGGGCGCGCTACCCAGACCCGACTCGTTGGAGAAGACGCCGCGGGCGATCCCTATCTGAATCGCCTGCGCAACAGTTGCACCCAGGAAGCCGCCGGCGGCCGAGATGGGGCTGAAAGCCGAGTGGATCACCAGCTGCAGCGCCGGGATGATCTGCTCGCTAAAGGTCACCAAAATCCACAGGCAGGCCAGCACATATCCCAGCGCCATGCTGGGTACCAGCTTCTGTGCCACCTTGGCGATCCGCTTAACGCCCCCAAGGGTAACCGCGGCAACCAGTAGGGTGAGCACCAGGGCCGTGACCCAGGCGGGCAGGTGGAAGGCGATGATCATGGCATCGCTGATGGCATTGACCTGGGCAAAGGTGCCTATGCCGAAGAAGGCGACGCCGACGCCGAACAGGGCGAACAGCTTGGCCAGCCAGCCCAGACCCAGGCCGCGCTCTATGTAATACATGGGGCCGCCGGCGATATTGCCGCGCGCGTCTGTGGTGCGATACTTGAGCGCCAGCATGCACTCGCCATACTTGGTGGCCATACCGAAGAAGGCCGCCAGCCACATCCAGAAGAGGGCGCCCGGGCCGCCTACCTTGATGGCGGTGGCCACGCCGACGATATTGCCCGTGCCTATGGTGGCCGACAGCGCGGTGCACAGGGCGGCGAAGGAGGAGAGATCCCCCTGGCCGCTGGCGGGTTTGAACAGCAGCCTGAGTGCCAGGGGCAGTTTGAATACCTGGATCAGCCTGAGGCGCAGGGTGAGATAGAGGCCGGTACCGACCAGTAGGCACAGGGTGATAGGGCCCCAGACGATGGCGTTGATCTCGCTTAGTAACGCGTAAAAATTCATGATGTTCCTCGAATATTAAACTCAAGGGTCCGTAGACCCCCTAATATGGAGGAGGAAAAGAAATGTCTGTGTGGAGACTGGCGTTTGTGGCTATTTGACAGCTATTGACAGTTACAGCTATTAGCTTCGACAAGCATTTACATTGGTGGATACCAACTGGGCAAAAGCAACAAACGACAGTGACTGAATATAGCCGGGGCTATAACCGCTACAGTCATCCTCTCCTCTGTCCTTTTGCCTGAGCGTTTCGCGCAGAGCCATTGGGGCTGCACTTTCGCCTTCGGCGCCGTGATACCTAGGGGTTATCCTGGGCTCACAGTCTCTCCAGAGGCTCGTCCAGTAACAGTCCACGCCACAATATGGCACCTGAAAGAGTGGTTTCTCGCCGATAACGCTTGGCGACAAACTTGCCTCGTCGGTGTGGGGTTGACTCCCCACTCTCCTGCTACCTTCATCCGAACGGAATCCGGGGGCGCTAGCCCCCGGACCGTATAGCATGCGTCAAACGCCGCGTCAGCTCAAGGGGTTAAGTCACACTTTTGGTTGAGAAGTGTGGCAAAGAGAGTAGGGGATAGGAAGGAGAGGGTTTAAACGCCAGGCTTAGACCAAAGGCGTACGATTTTTTTCGCCCAGCCCCTTACCTTGGCGCCCGCCCAGGGTTTAGAATAAAAGCTCATAATCACACTGTGGTTATACTGGCATTCATTGCTTAGCAGTCCAGCCTCTACGCTCACAGAAACTTCAGGTGTATCGTCACCTCACGACTTGCCATTTTTTGCCAAGTGCAGACAAGCCTTGATCTCGACTCGTTACACTCAGATGTTCGCAACTGTGTTGCGGCCGCAAGCATTATTTCATCGGGATCAACATGTTTTCAGCAGTCAAAAAAAGCATCAGCGCTAAACCCTCTTTTCAGGAGATACAGACCAACATCTTGGCGGGATTGACCGTGGGGGTGATTGCCCTGCCACTCTCTATGGCACTGGCGATCGCCAGCGGCGTGCCGCCCCAGCACGGCCTCTACACGGCGATGATCGCCGGCATAGTGATCGCCCTGTGTGGCGGCTCTAAGGTCAACATCTCTGGGCCGACGGCGGCCTTCGTGGTGATTCTGCTGCCCATAGTGCAGCAGTTTGGCCTGGGGGGACTCCTGCTGAGCGGCCTGATGGCCGGGGTGATACTGCTGTTGATGGGGCTGGGTAAGCTGGGCAAGTTGATCGAGATAGTGCCTTATCCCGTGACCGTAGGCTTCACCGCCGGGATAGGTGTGGTGATCGCCACCTTTCAGATCAAAGACTTTTTCGGCCTTGAGGTGGCCGCCGGTGGCGAACATTACCTGGAAAAGCTCTCCTATATCCTCCAGGCGCTGACCAGCATCAGTTGGCAGGAGACGCTGATCGGTGCCCTGACCCTGGCCGTGTTGCTGGTCTGGCCTAAGCTCAAGTCTAAGGTGCCGGCGCATCTGGCGGCGCTCTTGGTGGGCGCACTCATCGCCTGGGTCATGACCCAGATGATCGGCGGTTTCTCGGTGGCGACCATAGGCAGCCGTTTTCACTATGAGCTCGATGGCCTGCTGGGCAGCGGTATTCCGCCCATCATGCCCAGCTTCGAGTGGCCCTGGAACCTGCCGGGCGCCGATGGTCAGCCCATAGGCATGAGCTTCGAGCTGGTGCGCGAGCTACTGCCCTCTGCCATTACCATCGCCATCCTTGGGGCGCTGGAATCCTTGCTGTGCGCCGTAGTGGCCGACGGTATGTCGGGCAAGAAGCACAACCCCAACGATGAGCTGATCGGCCAGGGGCTGGGTAACATCTTGGTGCCTCTGTTTGGCGGTATTCCGGCGACGGCGGCCATCGCTCGCACCGCGGCCAACGTCAAGGCCGGGGGCAGCATGCCGCTGGCCTCAGTGGTGCATGGCCTGTTTATTCTGGCGGGGATCCTCCTGCTGGCGCCGCTGCTGTCATACATTCCCATGGCCTCGATGGCGGCGCTGCTGCTGGTGGTGGCCTGGAACATGAGCGAGGCCAAACACTTTGCCCGTACCCTCAAGGTGGCGCCGAGGGACGATGTGTTGATCTTGGTGCTCTGCTTCGCCCTTACCGTGCTGTTCGACATGACGATTGCCGTGGCGGTGGGCATGGGGCTGGCGGCCATGTTGTTTATTCGCCGCAGCATCAGCCTGACCGATGCCAGGGCGGTGGAGACTAATCATCAGGCCTACCAGGTGCCTGAGAGTGTGGTGGTGTACGACATCAATGGGCCGCTGTTTTTCGGTTCGGCCCACAAGGCGCTCAAGACCATCGCCCTGGTGCGTCCCGACGTGCGGGTGGTGATTCTGGATATGTCCGAGGTGACTCTGCTGGATATGAGCGCCATCGTCGCCATGGAGTCTATCGCCCAAGATCTGTCGGGCAAGCAGGTGGCGTTGATCATCAACAACCTGCAGCCACGCATGTTGCTCAAGCTCAGGCGGGCGGGGATCCGCAAACGCCGTGGTCAGGTGGAGTACGCCCGCACCATGGACGACAGCTTTGCGCTGGCCCAGCGGATGACGGCGCAGGCATAAAGCGATTAGGGCACTTGGGGCCGCTGCATGTCGAAGCGCAGCGCCTCAGAGATGCCGTAGTAGGCAGAGGGGCCGCCGGCCCTGAGGATAGGATCGGCCTTAGCGGTCTGGTAGCTGCCATCTTCTATCAGGCTGGGGTCGATATGCACGGCGACCACTTCGCCCAGCACCAGCCAGGTATCAATCTTCTCACCAGCGGCCGATTGCAGCTGCAGCGACTGGGTCAGCCTGCACTCGAAGTTGACCGGGCTCTCGGCCACTCGGTCGACCCCCACAATGCTACCCGGCACAGGCGTGAGCCCGGCAAAACCAAACTCGTCGCTGCCCGCTGGCAGGGCCGCCGAGGTGAGGTTCATCTTCTCGGCCAGCGGCCGGGTGGCCAGATTCCAGACAAATTCGCCCGTAGCCAATATGTTGGCCAGGCTGTCCTTATAGCCGACGCTGGCGAAGCCTATGATGGGCGGATGGTAGTTGAAGCAGTTGAAGAAGCTGTAGGGAGCCAGATTTCTATGGCCCTCGGGGCTGCGCGAGGCGATCCAGCCGATCGGTCTGGGTCCGACGATGGCATTGAGCGGATCGTGCGCCAGCCCATGGCCCTTGCTCGGTTCATAGTAATAACGCGCCTGAGTGTCCATCTCATCACCCTCTGCCAAGACTGCCGTCGATTAGGTTATTTAACGCCGCTTCAGCTCGAAAAACAACTCTCTGGTCTTGGGCTGAGTTTTTGATTAGTCTAAAAAATCCCCTACCTAACTGTGAGAGCTCGAATGTTTACCAATAAGAATAATAACTTAAGCCTCTTTGCGATTTTTATCTCGCTCGTCTGCCTACTGGCGCCTCAGTTTGGTCGGGCGGCCGCTACCGACGAGATACTGCCGCTGCGCGAGCGTGCGGCGATGATCGACAGTCTGACTCAGAAGCGTGTGCAGCAATTGCTGCCCGACTTGATGGGCGAGACCAATATCGATATGTGGCTGCTGATCAGCCGTGAATATAACGAAGATCCTGTACTGAAAACCCTGCTACCTGCTACCTGGTTGTCGGCGCGGCGCACCACCATACTGGTATTTGCCCGCGATAAAGCGGGTGAGGTGAACGCCTATGCCATCGCGCCTTACAGTGTGGGGAATCTGTTTTCCAAGGCCTGGGATAAGGAGGCGCATCCCAGTCAGTGGCAGGCGCTTAACGCCTTAGTGGAGCGCTATCAACCCAAGCGTATCGGAGTGAACCGCTCCGGCAACTGGGCCCACGCCGACGGCTTGGTATCGGGAGACGAGCAGCGGCTCTTGAGTCATCTGCCCGAGCGTTATCGACAGGCGCTGGTGTCTGCCGAGCCGCTTGCGGTGGGCTGGCTTGAGCGCCGCATCCCAGAGGAGGTTGAGCTCTACTCCAGCCTGATCAAGATGGCCCATGAGATAATCGCCCAGGGTTTTTCCAATCGGGTGATTAAGGTGGGGCAGACGACCAGCGAGGATCTGGTGTGGTGGTTTAGGGAGCGGGTACGTGAGCTGAAACTCGACACCTGGTTCCATCCCAGCGTCACCATACAGAGGGCTAAGCAGCAAGACCTCTCTGGCGATACCCTAATTCTGCCGGGTGATCTCCTGCATGTGGACTTTGGTATCACCTACCTGAGATTGAATACCGATACCCAGCAACTCGCCTATGTACTGCGCGATGGCGAGACCCAGGCGCCCGACTATCTGGTGAAGGCGTTTAACTCTGGTAACCAGCTGCAAGACCTACTTACGGCTCAGTTTGCCGTGGGCAGGACGGGCAATGAGGTGCTCAAGGCGGCGCGCGAACAGGCCATCGCTGCCGGGCTTAAGCCGACTATTTACTCTCATCCCATCGGCTATCACGGTCATGGCGCCGGCACTAGCTTAGGGATGTGGGATGCCCAGCAAGGGATCGCGGGATCTGGGGATCACCCCCTGCATCTCAATACCGCCTACTCCATCGAGCTCAATAACGCCGTGTTTATCCCCGAATGGGAGCGCGAGATCCGTATCATGCTGGAGGAAGATGCCATGTTTGACGCCAGCGGCGTCTGGTATCTGGATGGCCGCCAAACGGCACTGATCTTAATCGAACCGGAATTAAGTATGGGAGGTCAGTGAGCGGACTAATACATTTGTTGTATTTTTGTTGACACTCGGTTGGCCTGGCAGTAGCTTCTAGTTTCTTTTTTTTGAGGGAACAAAAATCGTGACTAACTACAAGATACAAAAACATTTTTCGCTAATTTTAGGGGTTGTTTTATTAGGCCTGACCACAGGTTGTGCCACCTCCTATAAGGTTGATCCTGAGCTGGTGAGCCAGTTTAAACCTGAGGCGACGCCGACTCAGGAGCAAACCTTCGTCTATGTGATCCGCGGTGCTAACTTTCAGGGGGGCGCCCGCGGTGCCTGGGTAGCGGCTAACAACGATGTGGTTGCCGATCTCTCTAACGGCAGTCATACCCTGTTAAAGCTGGCAACCGGGCTTAACTCTGTGCATCTGGTGCAGGGGCTGGTGGGCTTCGGTTATAGTCGGGTAGATAATCGTCCCGGTGAGACAGTGTATCTGACTATAGACTACACCACGGGCAAGATGAAGGAGGTCGAGCGTGACCTTGGTGTCTCCATGATCATGCAGACCAAGAAGGCCAAAGATATCGGCGCGCCGAGAAAGAACGATGCCTACGATAACCTGTTGGCCAACCCTGCCTTGCTGGGTTTTCCCGTGATGAAGACAGGCGTCGAGCCGATTAAACCCGATGAGCACTCGGCGGTGATCAACTTCTATCGCATGGAGACGCTGATCGGTGAGGTGCCTTTCGATGTCTGGTCTGAAACCGGTTATGTGGGCAGTACCAAGGCGGGCACCTATTTTCAGGTGAGAGTCACCCCGGGCAAGCACACCTTCGTATCACTCTCTGAGCGTTATTCTGTGCTCGAAGCCGAGGTCGAGGCGGGCAAGGAGTATGTGGTCGAGTACGATGTCGATATGGGATGGAATCAGGCCCATGTGCAGATCTTGCCGATCGATCCCGTCAAGTCGGCTAAGACCATCAAGAAGTGGCAGGAGAAAGCCAGGCTGATGGTGCTGGATGAGACTGTGGTGCAGCAGCCGGAGTTTGCCCAGCGTGTTCAGATGGCGAAGGAATACCTGACGCCAAAATTTAAGAGCATAGATGCTGGTGAGATGAGCACTCGAGCCTTGACTAAGCAGCACGCGCTCTAGTCTCTAGTCTCTAGTCTCTAGTCTCTAGTCTCTAGTCTCTAGTCTCTAGGGCCTCTCAAAAGCGAATCACTCTTAGGTGGTTCGCTTTTTGTTTTTTTAGCCACCGCGAATATAAGCCAGTGTGAGCCGGCCCTCAGTTTCATTTCATAAGATCTCCCACAATTCAGTTATTGGCCTACGCCAATAACTCATCAACATTTAATCGATAAAGGGAATGGCCATGCCAAGACCCAAAAAATGTCGCCGCCTGCAGTGCCGTCCGCCCTGCAGCCTGTTTAAGCCTAATGGGATCCCAAGCGTGGAGCTGGAGAAGATCCAGTTGGAGGCCGACGAATTTGAGGCTCTGGCGCTGGGAGATGTCCAGCGTCTGAGTCAGTTGGAGGCGGCCGCGTCCATGGGGATCTCTCGCCAGACCTTCGGCAATCTACTGGCCAGCGCCCGCCAAAAGGTGGCGACGGCGATCACTCAGGGGCAGGCCATAGTGCTGCTGACATCGAACCAATAAGGAATCATCATGATAATTGCTATGCCCATGAGCAGGGGCCGTCTGGCGGCGCATTTTACCAAGGCGCAGCGCATCGGCTTCTTCAACGAATATCACCAGCTGATCACTAGCTTCGATAACCCGGCCATAGATGGCGGTGGTTGTCGCGCCAAGAGTGAGCTGCTTAGCCTGATCAAGGCGCAGAAGACAGACATAGTGATAGTGCAGCATATCGGCGAGCGCATGCTGGGTAAGTTGCTGGCGGCGGGGATAAGCGTCAGCCAGGGTGACAACGCTGAGAGTATCGAGGTGCTGCTTAGCCAGACCCAGTTGCTGGAGCGTCGTCTGCTGGACGCCTCACAGGGACGGGCTTCCCTCAATCACGCCAAGAAGGGCGGCTGCTGTGCAGATGGCGGTGGCTGTTGCTCCAGTGCGAGTGGCTCGGGTGCGAGTGGCGGCTGCGGATGTGGTGGCCATGATGGGCACGAGGCCCAATCCTCAAGCCTGTTGCAGCAGTCTGCTTTGCATAAGGCTGCCCATTCTTCACGCAAGGCTGAAGGCGAGGCCGACAAGCCCATTAGCTATCAGGGATTTCGTCCTTTGACTTGATTGATCATGGTCTGTTAGTAAAGAGGCGTATAGGCCAGGGAAGGTGCGAGCAAGTCGTCGCTATCAAAGCCCCGCAGGGCGAGGCTTACAGCGGTATTTGCTGCGTTACACTTCTTGCGAAGGACTAGGCCATTCGCTGCAAACTGTGCCTTGCATCTATCCACTTTAAGCACACGCAGAGCAAGCACGGGACTTATTCGCACCTTCTCTAGTCCAGCAATTGATAGGGGCGAGCGATCGCCTCTCTCACCTCGGCCATGGCAAACACCTTCACAAAGCGAGCAAACGCCTGACCCTGAAAGTAGAGCTCGACGACGGGGAGGGTGAACACCCTGTGGGCGGCGGCAATATCGGCCTGCTGCTCACAGTCGATATAGCCGAGGCGCATCTTGGGAAACTGCTCGGCCAGCATCTGCAGCAGCCTGGGCTTGATACTCTGACAGACGCCACAGTGGGCGCCGCCAAAGAGCAGGAGCACGGCCTCATGGGTGGCTAAGTAGTCGTCCAAGGCATCATTCGACTCTATGTTATCGGCGGTTAACTGTGCCATCTACATTACCCTTGTCTATTTCCTGAACTTTCTTGTCTCGCCTTGCTTCGAATCTCTCCGGTGGCTTCTCAAGTGTTACGTCACTTACTGAGTATGCCTCTAAAGAGGTATTTAAATTCAATATCATAGCCTAATTTACCTACCTGGTTCACACTTCTTTTGTTCGGCTCGAATATCCGTTGTCCGCTATCTCTCCTCTGAGTAGACTGGCGGCAATAAAGCTATATTCAAGATGTTTGTTTAATCCCTTATTCAGACCGAGGCGCAGCAGATGCTAAATATCGATGATCCTAGCGTGGTCGACAAGACACCGGCGATTTGGCGCCTGGGGTTTAGGCCCTTTTTCCTGGGGGGTGCCCTGCTGGCGACCCTGTATGTGCCGCTTTGGCTGATCACCTGGTATCTACCTGAGATGAGCCTGCTGAGATCTCAGTTCTGGGTCAAGGTGGTGCCGCTCTGGTGGCATCCTCATGAGTTGTTGTTCGGTTTTGCCATGGCGATCGTCTCGGGCTTCCTGCTCACCTCGGTGCAGACCTGGACCAATCAGCCAAGCCTCAAGGGCTGGCCTTTGGCCTTGGTATTTGCCTGCTGGTTACTGGCGCGGGTGCTGCTATTGTCGCCGTTTGAGCTGCCGGTGTGGCTGCCCGCGCTGTTTGACAGCATCTTCTTGCTGCTAACGGCGGCCAAGCTCTGGTCTTGCATCTACCGGGTCAAGCAGTGGCGCAACATAGGTTTTCCCATCATGTTGCTGGTGGCCACGGGGATCAACCTGCTGAGTTACTACGCCCTGAGCCAGCGCGACTTCGTGCTGAGCCACCATATCTGGCAGGGCATGCTCTGGTGGCTGGGGCTGTTGATCACCATAGTGGGCGGCCGGGTGATCCCCTTCTTTACCGCGGTGCGTATCAAACAGGCCAAACCCGAGCCGATTAAGGCGTTGGATCTCAGCCTGATTGCCTTGATGATCTTGTTGATTGCCCAGGGGATCACTAAATACCTCTCGCCCGGGGGCGAGCAAGCATTGCTGGCGGTGACGGCGCTGGCACACCTGCTGCGCTGGAGTCGCTGGCTGCCCCACAAGACGCTCGGCGAGCCCATGCTCTGGTCCTTGCAGCTGGCCTATCTCTGTCTGCCCCTGACCCTGGCGGCGCTCGCCTGGAATATTGACGATGAAAATGCCTATCGCCATCTGCTGCATCTGTTTGCCATAGGCACCATGGCCGGGCTCTGCCTGTCGATGATCTCCCGGGTCTCTCTGGGCCATACCAGCCGTAATATCTATCAGGGCCCCAAGATGTCACTGGCCTTTATGGGCATCACGCTGGCGGCGCTGTGCCGGGCCGTGATGCCGCTGTGGTTTCCCGAGTATAGCGAGCTGTGGCTGTGGATCGCCGGCAGCTGCTGGAGCCTGGCTTTCGGCTGGTTTGTCTGGTGCTACGCGCCCATATTAATCCGGCCCAGAGTCGACGGACGTCCGGGCTAGCCCAGAGACAATCTATCCCAGACACAAGTAGTCATTTAAATGAGTGTGGAAGTGTAATGAAGAAACTAACTGCCATCGCATTGAGCCTGCTAGGCTGGTGCACCCTGAGTCAGGCGCTCGCCGCAGATATTAGCCCCGAGAAGATGAAGGCCAAATATCCTAACCAGTATGCCAGCTGGCAGGCGACTTCGACCCAGGCGGCGCGCAGCGACATGCTGGCCAGCTATCCCGCCGCCATTATCCTCTGGGCGGGCTCGGCCTACGCCAAGGAGTACCATAGCCCTCGTGGGCATCAGTTTGCGGTGGCCGACGTGACCCATACCCTGCGCACAGGTGTGCCACCGGGAGAGGGCAAGAAGGGGCTGTCGGCGAGCTGCTGGACCTGTAAGTCGCCGGACGTGCCAAGGCTCATCGATGAGCTGGGGGTCGAAGGCTTTTCGGCGAAGAACTTTACCGATCTCGGCACCGAGATGAACAGCGTGGTCTACTGCAGCGACTGTCATGAGCAGGGTAAGGCGGAGTTGACCCTGCCGCGTCCTCACGCCCGCGACGCCATGGCCAAGGTCCATCTGCCCTTCGACAAGCAGGATGAGGCAATGCAGGGGGCGCAGGTGTGTGGCCAGTGTCATGTGACCTACTATTTTCAGCCGGAGCGCAGCAACAAGGTTAACATTCCCTGGATCTTCGGCAGTAGCGCAGATCTTATTGAAAAATATTACGATACCCGCCGTTTCTACGAGTGGATCCATCCCGTCTCTAAGACGCCCATCCTCAAGGCGCGCCACCCAGAGTTTGAGCACTGGAGTCGCAGCGAACACGCTAAGGCGGGGGTGACCTGCGTGACCTGCCACATGCCGGCGGCGACCGACGGCGAGGGCAAGGCCTACACCAACCATCAGGTGGGCAAGGCGCTGCCAAACTATGACGTTGTGTGTCAGGGCTGCCATGAGAATAAACAGGCCTTAATGAAGCAGCTCAACTCGGCCAAGTCGCAGATAGCCGAGAAGGCGAGACGCGTGGAGCAACTGCTGGTCAAGGCCCACTATGAGGCGGGAGCCGCCTGGGATGCGGGTGCGAGCTGGGCCATCATGAACGATGCCATCATGGCGATCCGTCATGCCCAGTGGCGCTGGGATTTCGCCATGTCATCCCACGGCAGCTATGCCCATAACCCCCAGGAGGCTAACGCCCTGCTCGACACGGCGATCCTTCAGGCCGAACATGCCCGCCGCGCGCTTAGCGAAATCCTCAGCATGTTGTCTGTCACCCAAGTGAGCTACCCGGACATCTCCACCAAGGAGGCGGCGCAGCAGGCGGTGGGGATCGAGCTGGATAAGCTGACCGAGGCTAAGCAGGCCTTTATCAAGCAAGAGGTGGATAAACACTGGCCCGCGGTGAGCCGAACTGGTTACTAATCTACTGGCTTTCAAGTTTACGTAATTAAAAGCGCCGGCCAGGAGATTGAGCCGGCGTTTTTTGTTGCTAGCGCCTGAGCAGCGGATATTGGTTGTCGAAGGCCTGGCATTTCTCTTTAAGAAACTCGATGCAGGTGCGGACCTTGTGGCTTGGGTATTCCGTTTGCAGATAGGTGAGCTGCAGAGGGATGGGGTCGGCCAGATAGTCGGTCAGCAGCAGCTCGAGCCTGCCCTCTGTGACCTCCTGGGCCACATCGAACCAGCTTTTGTAGGCGATCCCTTCCCCCGCCAGGGCCCACTCTTTTACCACGGCGCCGTCGTTGCAACTCTTGCTGCCCGTCAGCTCGACCTCGAGGGGCTGTTGTTTGTCGGCAAATCGCCACTTGTGCCATGGGGTGTTACCCCGGTTGAGCAATAAGATCTTATGTTGGCTAAGCTGCTGGGGATGGCTCGGGCGGCCATGTCGCGCTAAGTAGCCTGGGGAGGCCACCGCCACCCTGTGCATACGCGTCAGTTGCCGACGCATCAGGGAGGAGTCTTGTAGTTCACCGTATCTCAGCGCCAGGTGGACATTCTGAGCGATGAGGTCGTCCAGCTGATCGCCGAAATAGAGCCTCAGGGTCAGCTCGGGAGCCTGGGCCGCTAGCTCATCCAGCCAGGCTCTGACCCGATTGCGGCCAAGATCTGAGGGGAGGGCGATGCGCAGCTCGCCCCTGAGTTCGCCTCGCTTGTCGGCGAGGGCGTCGCTGGCGCCTTGCAGCAGGCTGAGGGCCTGACGCCCGGTGTCGATGAAGGCCTGGCCCTCCTCGGTGAGCTGCATGTTGCGGGTCGAGCGGGCGAACAGCTGACAGTTGAGCTTATGTTCCAGACGCTGCAGGGCGGCGCTGGCGGAGGCAGGAGTCATGCCCAACTCGCGGGCGGCGGCCGATACGCTGTGCAGATCGGCGATGCGGATCGCCAGTTGCAGATCTTTGAGATGATACATATCAAAAAATTTTTGAAAATGATTTCAATACTAGCCTAATTATCAAATTATGTAACGGGTAATAGACTCTGTTTCATCGAACAACTTGAACTGCATCTGCCGCCAGCTGTCGGCATAAGGAAACCCGATGAAACTCTTTAACTCCTACCAGATGGGCCAGAACACCTTGGCCAACCGTATCGTTATGGCACCGATGACCCGCTCACGCACCAGTCAGCCGGGCAATCTGCCCAACCAGATGATGGCCACCTACTATGCACAGCGCGCCTCGGCGGGGCTGATAGTAACCGAGGCGACTCAGATCTCAGGCGATAGCCAGGGATATTCCTTCACCCCAGGCATCTATACCCAGGCGCAGATCGACGGCTGGCGTCAGGTGACAGATGCGGTGCACAGTGCGGGTGGTAAGATTTTCAATCAGCTCTGGCATGTGGGCCGGGTGTCTCATCCTGTCTTTCAGGGCGGCGAGGCGCCCATGGCCCCCTCGGCCATTAAGCCGGAAGGAACCCAGGTCTGGGTGGTCGATGATGTGCACCCCGAGGGGCAGATGCTGGATTGTCCGACGCCCAGAGAGATGTCCCAGGCGGATATCGATCGTGTGGTCAAGGACTTTGCCGATGCGGCAAGCAATGCGCTGGCAGCTGGCTTCGATGGAGTAGAGATCCACGGCGGTAATGGTTACCTCATCGATCAGTTCCTGCGCACCAACTCTAACAAGCGCCGCGATGCCTACGGCGGCAGCGGTGAGAAACGTATTCGCTTCCTGCTTGAGGTGGTGGCGGCCGTGAGCGAAAGAATAGGCGCCGGGCGGGTCGGCGTGCGTCTCGCTCCCTTCGTGACCTTTAAGGACATGAACTGCCCGGAGATCGTCGATACCATCTTGCTGGCAGCCGGCGCGCTGTCAAAGGTGGGGATCGCCTATATTCATCTGTCTGAGGCGGATTGGGATGACGCGCCGCAGATCCCCGAGTCTTTCAGGGTGCAGCTGCGCAACCTGTTCGACGCCACTATTATCGTGGCAGGACGCTACGATCTCGCCAGAGCCAGTGAGGTGCTGAGCAAGGGCTATGCGGATCTGGTGGCCTTCGGTCGCCCTTTTATCGCCAATCCGGACCTGCCCCACAGGTTGCAGTACAAGTTGCCGCTGGCAAGCTTCGACAAGGGCCCATTGTTTGGCGGTGGCGCCGCTGGGTATACGGATTATCCCAAGGCGACTTAAATTGGCGCGGGGCCTTGGGATGGCAAGGTGAATTTTTCTCTCAATCAGGCATTTGCGACTATGTTTATAGCTAGTGTCCGTGGAGGAATTGTCTGCTGGCGAACCATTTTCCATCGTCAGCATATAGACTAACTCTCAATGAGGAAAAGCCATGCCGTTGATTAGTGTACTCATACTGTCGAGTCTTAGTCTGTGTCTGACCCTCTGTGTGAATGTTTCTCTTTGGGCGGCCGAGATTAGCCTGGTTGCTCCCCACTTTACCGGCCTTATCAATAAGCAGCACAGTGGGCCCTATCAAAATCTGCTGCAGGAGGCGGCGGGTATGGCGAAGGTCGACTTTGTCGAAGATGTCATCCCAGAAAAGCGGGCCATCTACATGTTTCGCAAGCGCCGTTACGATTGTATTTACAGTTACGCCAACGTGATGCGCCAAGAGTTTGGTGTGGATAAGATAGTGACCAGTTTCCCGTTGGGCGTCTTTAAAGAGTATATGATGACCCTGCGAGGCACCCCTGCGCTGACATCGACTGCCCAGCTTCAGGGGGGATTGGTCGGGGCAACCCTAGGCACTGAGGTGTGGGATCAAGAGCTGCTAGCGTCAGGTGTCAAGATAGAGTACGCCGCGACCGATGAACAGAATATCAAGAAGCTGGAAAGTGGTCGTATTCAGGTGTTTCTCGCCTATCTACCCGATGTGAACCAGTATCTATATCGCCTCAGCTATTCGCCTGCGCATCCCATAAGGATCGAATTTGATCAGATCACCTGTCATCGCACGCCCAAGACGGAAGCCTTTGTCGATGCCATTTCGAAGGCGCTACGCGAAATGAAGCGTAGCGGCAGGACGGCGCAGCTCTTGGGTGAACATTATCTCGAGTTCGATGATACGTTAATCCCTTAGCTGCCGAGGGTCGGTGCCGAGGGATTAACATGCACAAGCTGTTAGTGTCTTAGATCAGAGATCAGATGCCACTGCCTGCGGCCCATCTCCAATATCACCCCCACGGCGAGTCCGGCGGCGGTATTGATGGTCAGGCAGACGGCGGCGGTGGATAAGATCACAAAGATGCAGAAGGGTTTGCCATCGAGGAAGCGTTTCGACCAGGCCAGTTGCAGGCCGGCGATCGCCAGCAGGCTCCCCAGGATCGCAAGAGGGATCAGAGATAGCACCTGGGCTATGGTATCGCCCCAGCACAGGGCGACCAGCAGGCAGCAGATACCGAACAGGGCCGGGGCGCGCCAGCTGCGGGCACCAAAGTGATATTGCACCGCCAGGCCGCCCGCGCCATGGCACATGGGCGTTGCGCCTAGTGGCGCCAATAGCAGGTTTGCCCAGCCCGAGCTGGTGGCCAGGCGCCGCGGCGCGAAACGTTTGTCATCGATTAGCCTATCTTGGGGAAACTTCTCACTGGCCATGGCTGAGGTAGCGATAACCGCATTGGTCAGGGTCAACGCCAGCTGTGGCAGTACCAGGAGTAGCGCCGCCGAGCTCCATTCATCCATATTGGGCCAGCCCAATTGCCAGTCTGTGGTGGCCGACAGGGTGAAGCTGGTGGCCGAGCCCTGGTTTGCCTGCCATAGAACGCCTAGCACCAATACCAGGGGCATGGCCAGGTAGGGAAGCGGCATGAAACGGCTCATAAACAGGGCGCTGAAGGCCAGTATGCCGATGAGCCAGGTGCCGCTCATCATCTGCCCGCCCATCCAGATGAGTTGCAGGCCGATAGCCAGTTGTATACCTATGCTCACGGCGGGGGACAGTTGTTTGGCCATCCAGCCGATGGCGCCGCTATAGGCCAGCAGCAAGAGTATGAGTCCCATCATGATGCCGCTGGCTTGCAGCATGCCCGGCGTGAGTCCCTGGGCGATCACCAGCGCTGCAATCACCTTCATCGGTTGTACCGGAATGGGTCTGCGATAGAAGTAGGCGGTAAAGAGGGCGAACAGGCCGAAGCCGAGAAAGATCCCTTGAGGGGAGAAATGGTTGATGGCAATTAGGCCGAGTACCAGTGGCAGAAAGGTGCCGAGGTCGGCGAAGGCGCCGCTGAATTCTCCTATGTGTTTGTTTAGCTGGCTAACGTCTTGGGTGTTACATCTCATATTACTTGCCGTGGGAAATCATCACTCATTTCATGGCAAATTTAATGCCATGTTTTTTGTAGGCTTTTATGGGTAAAACCGAGGCAAAATGGGCCATTTGGCTGAAGTGGATGAGACAAGTTGTCACACATTAGGCCGGCACTGGGTCAAGAGATCTCAACATTAATTATTGCTAATCATTCAAAAAGTGTGCGATTGACGTGGATTTCTGGTCGGATGTGTGTGTTAGTGTGTCGCTTCTGCCAAATGAAAAGGGGGTCAAGAGATGCAAGAAAAGCAGTTTGCCAAATTGGGGATTGTGCCTTTGCTGGTGGCGACGACATTCTTGCTGTCGGCCTGTGCCAGCCAGAGAGACATCATGATAGACCAAGGATATCCGGTCGCCTATGCCGATGGTTACGACGATGGATGCCATAGTGGCAATAAGGCGGGCGGCAGCCTTTTCGATCAGTTCAAGAAGGATGTCGCCAAGTTCGACGCCGATAAGCAGTATGCTCAGGGATGGTCCGACGGCTTCAAGCAATGCGAGTCTGAGCAGGAAGCGATTCAGCGCCAGGTGAGGCTGAGTCTGGAGCAGCAGAAACTCGACGAGCAGAAGAAACATAATGCCTGGGAAGAGAAGAAAGCGATGGAGCGCGAGGCGCTAAAGGGGGTAGACACCAGCGGCCTGAAGAGCCTGTCTCAATCTTAGCGACCAAGCCTAGGTTAAATGCAAAGGCCCGCGAGCGGGCCTTTCTTATGTCTTAAAACTGGTTGTGCATATCGTTTAAGGCGTTGTGTAGAAGGTCATCGTCATGGGCACTGGCATGCTGATCGTCTCTGGGATCGTCGATATCCACAAGCGATGGATGAGGCTTCTCTTTCTCATGCTCCTCCAGCAGCGGGTTGTCGAACTGATCTGCCGGGGTCAGGGTGAGATCGTCGGCGTCGAAGTGCTCTGTGGCCATCAGCGGCGTCTCCAGATCAGGCTGAGGCTTAGTGTGACTCTCGACTTGCGCCAGATCCTGCTGACTCAGCCCCACCATCTGCAGGTAGTGGTCCACGGGGGCGAGCGCCGCAGCCGCCAGTGGGCGGGCGTCCGCCTCTGTATGAGAGGGTTCGGCGCCACTCGCCGCCAACTCATGGGGCTGGCTATGCACCGGCTTGTCATCCAGATCTGCAGCATGCTTATCCTCTTCCTTACCTTCATCCATCGGGATGACAATCACCTGGGCATCATCGATCGCATCTTGGTCGCCATCCCATTGGGGAGTATCGTGCAGCTCAGGCGGCGGTGGCGGCGGGGCAGGGCTAGTGGTGACAGGGGTGACCGTCATATCTACCAACTGGGTCGATAGTTGGTTGTGACCACTGTGACCGTGAACATAGGTGATATCCAGATTCACTTCCACATCCACATTGGAGGAGTGGCTGTCGTGATAGAGGATATGAAAGATATCGTGATGGGTTTCCGAGACGGTTTCCCCCGCCCAGTGGGTACCGCCGGCAGCCTTATCGCCAGGTGAGGGTGCCTGGTTATAGACATAATCCACATGGCCGGTATCTGGATCTATGGTGAGCGTGCCGTACTGGCCCCTGAGGCTCAGGGTGGGGTGACCATGACCGTCATCGATCGCCCAGGCGCCTTTTGTGGGGGCGTTGGGGGTAAGCTGTTGCAGTAGCGGCGGCGCAATCAGATCGCCCGAAATGTGGGAGCCAATGGCGCCCGTTCCCGTTGGCGTAGGCGGCGTGAGAAAACTCATGCTGGGAATGGGGTTAGCGTGGTCGACTACATACAGGGGGCTGCTCATCTGGGCGTGGTTACCCGCCAGATCGCTGACCATGGCCTTGATCTCCAGGCTGCCGCCCGGCAAGGCATCGACCTCGGCGGCGCTTAGCTGAGTGCTCCAGCAACCGTTATGGACATTGGCATGGTATTGCTGCCCACCGATGGAGACGGTCACCCTCTGCCCCTCTTCGACATTAGTGACCGTGCCGCTGATGGTGAGGGCTTGGTGCTGCTCGCCGGCCTGTAACATGTTGTCGCCGGCGATGGGGTTCATGTCTATGCTGGCCTGGGTATCGACCCGGTATTGATGGCTCTCCGTGGCGCTTCCCTGGTTACCGGCAAGATCTGTGGTGGTCAGGGAGGCATTGATCTCATGGGCGCCGGCCAGCGCGCTGCCGGGCACCTGCACGCTGAAATGCCCCTGGTTGTCCACCTGTCCCTGATAGGTCTGTTGCCCTATGGCCAGGGTGATTGGCGTACCGGCGGGCACCTCGCTGTTGACGCTGCCCGTGACCGCTATGCTTCTGCCCGCCTCGGCGGCATTGACCAGATTATCTGGCGTGATGGCGTCGAGTCGTATCTGGGGGAGCGGCGCCTGATTATCCAGCTCAAAGTCGAGTTGGGTGTGAGGTGATGCGTGGCCGAAGGCGTCGGTCTGGCGCACCCAAAGCTGGTTGTGGCCCTGCACCGGCGTAAATTGCGACTGCCAATGCTGACCGCCGTCGATCGAATATTCCACCCGCATGCCGGCGAGCTGGCCACCTATGGTCAGGCTGGCGTCTGTGGTGATGCCATCGCTGCTGGACTGGCCGGTATCATGGGTCAGCGCCAGGGTGAGGGGCGGTATATTGGTGTTGAGGCTGAGCGGTAAGCCGTTAAATTGGCTACTGCTGGCTGATGCCTGATTGCCCGCTACATCTTGCCCGCGCACGCTGATGGTGAGTTCGCCATCGGGCAGCGATGAGAGGTCGATATGCTCGAAATTAATATACTGATGATCGGGATGACTCACGCTGCCACCAATGGCGTCGTGGTGTTGAGGGTCGATCACCAGGGGCTGACCGCCGCCACTGCTGCTGATCACCAGCTGAGTCAGCTCGCTATCCTTGGGCAGGTAGACCTGCACCACCAACTCGCCATGGCCATTCAGTGAGGCGCTATGTACGGCTATGTCTGTCTGGGTGTCGAGTGTGAGCGCGAGCGGTGTGGACTGCACAGTTTGTTGACTGCCGGGGGCCTGGGCAGTGGCAGTGAGCTGGTGCACGCCTTCGCTAAGGCCGTTAAGTGCGACGCTGTAGTGTCCCTGAGCATCACTTAACACACTGGTGAGCTTGTTGCCCTGCTCATAGAGGGTGACCAAGGAGAAGGGGATGTCCGTCTGCCCTTCGACCACAGGGTGGGTGTCATGGGTGATACCGTCGCTGTCGGAGGCCCCGGTATCGCTGCCATGACTCAGTGCGAGAGTAATGGCGTTGCCTATGGTCTGTGTCGGGGGCAGCTGTGGCCTAGTGTCCACCAGTTGCGATGGGCTGGTGACAGTTGCATGCAATTGGGGTTGAAGGCCTGCGCCTGTTGGCGCGGTGAGGCTAACTCTGGCATCGAAGCTGATAAATTTGGTCTCGCTGCCGCCATGGTTGTCACTGACCTGCACCTCGAAGGTGTCTGTGCCTTGGTACTGACCGCTGGCCTTGTCGTAATGCATGCCGGCAACGCTCTGATTGAGGTGGTAGCTGTAGGCGCCTGTGTCTGGGTCGACAACCAGGGTGCCAAATTGTCCCGTTTGTTGGGCAACCGAGAAGCTGTGGCTGTCTTGGCTGTCTGGGTCTTGTACCGTGAGATGCCCCGTGGTGCTGGAGAGCTGCGCCACGCCAAGCATAGGGGCATCGTTGGTGCCTGTTATCTTGATGACGATATCCTGCGCCGTGCCATCCAAGGTATAGACTCTGTGGGTAACCAAGACCTCCTGATGTTCGCTCAGCTCTTGTAGCCTGGCGTTGTCGACGTCGTAGGTCCAGCTGCCATCGGCACCGATATGCAGGCTGCCGCCGAAGGGGTCGTCCAATTGTGTCGCCGTGCCCGCTTGGAAGGCCGCCTGTCCCGCATCGGGATCCTGCACATTGAGCTGGCCCGAGATAGCAATCTGGTTGTGGGCGTCCTGATGGTGATCTTCGACGAGCTCGCCCCGGGTATCGCCTGAGATCTGGGCCTGGTCACCCACCGCTGCCAGTGTGGTGCTGGCGCCTGTGTGGGTTATGCCGCCATGTACATCTTTGACATCGTAGGTAAAATGCACCGCGCCGTTGTAGTCTTTGTCGGGGGTGAAGGTATAGGTGCCGTCTTGGTTGTCTCGAATGGAGCCATGGTCGGCGATAAGGTTTGCGACGGTAAGCTGGCCTTGGTCGTTATTATCAATATCGGTTGCATGCGCCAGCAAATCAGACGCAGTAATGGTTTGAACAGTGTCTTCCTTGCCTGAGTTTAACTGCACCTCACTTGATACTGTCGGGGCATCATTAGTGCCGTGGATGGTAATGACGATATCGTGGGTGGTGCCATCTTTAGAGTGCACCGTCACGGTATCCGTTAAGGTTTCGCCTTTACCTAAGTGCTGGATTTCAGGTTTGCGGTTATCTATGTAGTAATTCCAGTTCCCTTTTGGGTCAATTGCCAATTGTCCACCCAGCGATGAAGAATAAGAGTCGCCACTCTGGGTGCATTGCTGCCGAGATAAGAGTTTTGAATTCAAAGCCACTTTCTCCTGCATCAGGGTCTATAGCCTGAAGTGTGCCACGTGCTTCAAGCTTATAGGCGTAGTTCCCTTGCACAGGGGCATGAGGATGAAGATCTTCGGTGACAGAGCCGGTATCGGTTCCTGTAATTATTGCTGCGTCGTTGACAGCTGCTAATGTAGTGCTTGCGCCAGTGTGAGCCGTACCGCCATGTGCATCTTTGACATCGTAAGTAAAATGCACCGCGCCGTTGTAGTCTTTGTCGGGGGTGAAGGTATAGGTGCCGTCTTGGTTGTCTCGAATGGAGCCATGGTCGGCGATAAGGTTTGCGACGGTAAGCTGGCCTTGGTCGTTATTATCAATATCGGTTGCATGCGCCAGCAAATCAGACGCAGTAATGGTTTGAACAGTGTCTTCCTTGCCTGAGTTTAACTGCACCTCACTTGATACTGTCGGGGCATCATTAGTGCCGTGGATGGTAATGACGATATCGTGGGTGGTGCCATCTTTAGAGTGCACCGTCACGGTATCCGTTAAGGTTTCGCCTTTACCTAAGTGCTGGATTTCAGGTTTGCGGTTATCTATGTAGTAATTCCAGTTCCCTTTTGGGTCAATTGCTAATTGTCCACCCAGCGATGAAGAATAAGGTCGCCACTCTGGGTGCATAGCTGCCGAGATAAGAGTTTTGAATTCAAAGCCACTTTCTCCAGCATCAGGGTCTATAGCCTGAAGTGTGCCACGTGCTTCGAGCTTATATGCGTAGTTCCCTTGCACAGGGGCATGAGGATGAAGATCTTCGGTGACAGAGCCGGTATCGGTTCCTGTAATTATTGCTGCGTCGTTGACAGCTGCTAATGTAGTGCTTGCGCCAGTGTGAGCCGTACCACCGTGGGCATCTTTCACATCGTAAGTAAAATGCACTTCGCCGTTGTAGTCCTTCTCTGGCGTGAAGGTGAAACTGCCGTCGGGGTTGGTGGTAATAGTTCCATGATCGGCATGCAGGTTGGCGACTGTAAGTTGCCCGGCGTCGTTGTCATCGACATCAGTGACATTGGCGAGCAGCTGGGTCTGGGTGATGGTGAAGGCGTGGTCTTCCAGGCCTGCAGGGAGTATCTGGGTGGCGCTAACCACGGGGGCATCGTTGGTGCCCTCTAGGGTGATCTTGATATCTTTACTCGTGCCATCGGTGCTGTAGACGCGATAGACGACCTGCTCAAACTGCCCCTTACCTAAATGCTGAAGGGCGTCATTTGAGACCACATATTGCCACACCCCGTGCTTCTCGATATCCAGGCTGCCACCGAAGGGATCTGAGATCGCCTGAGCGTCGTGAGTCGCCCGAAAATAGCTCTCTCCCTTGTCTGGATCATGGACGTCCAGGGAACCCGTATAGTGCAGGGTATGGTGCGCATCACCTGCAGGATAATGGTCTTCCTTCAAGTAGCCCTTGTCTTCTCCCGTGATGACGGCTGCGTCATCTTGTCCTGAGATCTTGATGATGATCTGCTGCTCAGTGCCATCCAGACTATGTACCGTCAGGTTTTCGTTGAGTGACTCGCCGGATTTGAGCCCTTGAATAGCGGCCTGGGAGTTGTCTGCTGTGTAGGTCCAGTGGCCATTTGAGTCAATCGACAGTGTGCCAAATTGACCTTGTAAACTAGTTGCCTGGAACTGCGCTTGACCACTATCGGCATCTGTTACCGTGAGTGCTCCGTCAACACGCAATTGGCCTTGGTAGAGATCTTTGTCTTCGGTAACCGCCCCCGTGGCTGCGCCAGCAATCACTGCTTTGTCGTCGGTTCCGTTAATGGTGACGGTCACCTTTTGCGCTGTGCCATCGATGCTGTGAACAAACAGAGTCTCTGTGAGTGATTCACCGGACTTGAGCCCCTGAATAGTGGCCTGGGAGTTGTCGGCCGTGTAGGTCCAGTGGCCGAGATCGTTGATGGTCAAAGTGCCGTATTGGCCTTGAAGGCTAGAGGCGGCGAATTGCGCCTCTCCGTGATCAGCGTCGGTGACCGTCAGCGCGCCGTCCACTCTCAGCTGACCCTGGTGGAGGTCTCTATCTTCGGTAACGCTGGCTGTTGCCACGCCGCCAATCACCGCCTTATCGTCTGTGCCGTTTATGGTGACGGTCACCTTCTGCTCTGTACCATCGATTGAGTGTACATACAGAGTCTCGGTGAGTGACTCGCCGGACTTGAGCCCCTGAATGGCGGTTTGAGCGTTGTCGGCGGTGTAGGTCCAGTGGCCGAGATCGTTGATGGTGAGTGTGCCGTATTGCCCCTGTAGGCTGGTGGCAATCAACTGGTTTTGGCCGCTGTCGGCATCGGTAACTGTCAGGGTACCATCGACTCTGAGTTGTCCCTGATAGAGGTCTTTGTCCTCATTAACAATTCCTGTTGCAGTACCGCCAATTACTGCCTTGTCGTCTGTGCCATTGATGGTGACGGTCACCTTTTGCGCTGTGCCATCGACCGAGTGAACAAATAGGGTCTCGGTGAGGGACTCGCCGGATTTGAGTCCTTGAATAGCGGCCTGGGAGTTGTCGGCCGTGTAGGTCCAGTGGCCGAGATCGTTGATGGTCAAAGTGCCGTATTGGCCTTGCAGGCTAGTGGCGACAAATTGATTTTGACCGCTATCGGCATCGGTCACCGTCAGGGCGCCATCGACCCTCAGCTGGCCTTGATAGAGATCTTTGTCTTCGGTCACAGTCCCAGTGGCCGTGCCGCCAATTACCGCTTTGTCGTCTGTGCCATTGATGGTGATGGTGACCTTCTGTTCTGTGCCATCGACTGAGTGCACCAGTAAGGTGTCAGTGAGTGATTCGCCGGACTTGAGCCCTTGAATAGCGGTTTGAGCGTTATCAGCGGTGTAGGTCCAGTGGCCATTTGAATCAATCGACAAGGTACCAAATTGACCTTGTAGTGAGGTTGCTTGGAACTGCGTTTGACCACTGTCCGCATCGGTGGCGGTGAGCGCACCATCGACCCTCAGTTGTCCCTGATAGAGGTCTTTGTCTTCGGTAACCGTCCCCGTGGCTGCGCCAGTAATCACTGCTTTGTCGTCGGTGCCATTGATGGTGACGGTCACCTTTTGCGCTGTGCCATCGATGCTGTGAACAAACAGAGTCTCTGTGAGTGACTGACCGGACTTGAGCCCCTGTATCGCATTTTGTGAGTTATCTGCTGTGTAGCTCCAGTGGCCATTTGAGTCAATCGACAAGGTACCAAATTGACCTTGTAAACTAGTTGCCTGGAACTGAGCTTGACCACTGTCTGCATCGGTCGCAGTGAGCGCACCATCAACACGCAAATGCCCTTGGTAGAGGTCTTTGTCTTCGGTAACCGTCCCCGTGGCTGCGCCAGTAATCACTGCTTTGTCGTCGGTGCCATTGATGGTGACGGTCACCTTTTGCGCTGTGCCATCGACGCTATGAACAAATAGGGTCTCGGTGAGGGACTCGCCGGACTTGAGCCCCTGAATGGCGGTTTGTGAGTTATCGGCGGTGTAGGTCCAGTGGCCATATGAATCAATCGACAAGGTACCAAATTGACCTTGTAAACTAGTTGCTTGGAACTGAGCTTGACCACTGTCCGCATCGGTGACCGTCAGCGTTCCGTCCACTCTCAGCTGACCCTGATAGAGGTCCCTATCTTCGGTCACGCTGGCTGTCGCCGCGCCGCCAATCACCGCCTTGTCGTCTGTGCCATTGATGGTGACGGTCACCTTCTGCTCGGTACCGTCGACGCTATGAACAAACAAGGTCTCGGTGAGGGACTCGCCAGATTTGAGCCCTTGTATCGGATTTTGTGAGTTATCTGCTGTGTAGCTCCAGTGGCCGAGATCGTTGATGGTGAGGGTGCCGTATTGCCCTTGGAGTGTGGTGGCAATGAAGTGATTGTCGCCGCCATCGGGATCGATCACCGTCAGTTGCCCAGATGTCTGTAGCTGTCCGGCGACCAGGTCTCTGTCTTCTGTCACCGAGCCGCTGGCCATGCCATGGATGACGGCTCGCTGATCTGCGCCGTGAACTTCTATGGTCACTATCTGGCTGACGGGTTGTCCAGAGCTGTCGGTTGCCGTGACTCTGAAGGTCTCAGTGGCCACCTGGCCCGCATGTAGGGAGAGGGTGTTGGGCGAGCTATTATCGAGCCGATACTGCCAGACACCTGTATCTGGGTCGATCACCAGCTCGCCATAGACGCCTGATGAGTGGGGCACGGCCCAATGGACGCCGTCTCCCGAGTCGGGATCTGTGGCGATCAATTGCCCCGATACCCGATCAACCGAGCCCAGCTCGTTGAGGCTGGCGTGATGGACGCCGGAGATCACCGGCAGATCGTTACTGCCCTCGACGGCGACGCAAATGACGCTGCTGACTCTGTTACCCAAATTGTCTGTGGCCGTAATGGTAAAGGTTTCGTTGTGGTGCTCGCCTTCGAACAGGGCATTGGTCTTGGCATCGAAGTTGTTGAGATGATAGTGCCACTCACCCGTGCTGGGATTGAGCACAAGATCGCCATATTGTCCCTTACTGGTCTCCACAGTCCAGGTGACGGCGTCCTTAGTATCGCCGCTGGCCGCGAGTTTGCCCGATACCGTATCGATAACACTATTTTCTTTAATCGTTTGCAAATCTTGTTGACTATCAATATGTAACGGGTTTTCATGCGTGCCAGTGCCAGTGCCAGTGCCAGTGCCAGTGCCAGTGCCAGTGCCAGTGCCAGTGCCAGTGCCAGTGCCAGTGCCAGTGCCAGTGCCAGTGCC